>NZ_CALPCM010000022.1:0-46404 GCF_943193015.1 Hominisplanchenecus murintestinalis | reverse complement strand
ATAAGAATTTCCATATCCTAATTCTTACCAAAAAGGAGCCATTTATTTCCAAAAACACAAACTTATTTACACTACCTGCTCTTTTAACGATGGTGGTTCGAATGATGCTTCTTCAAAGAATGTCTTTTGCCGTTATAGTGGGTTGTTTTGTGCTTTTTACAATAATTTTTGCAGCTTTTTTTGGTTTTGTGGAAAGTTTCATGGTAAGAACAATAGGTTCTTTTTGTCTTGGCGCGGGAAGTATTTGTGTTACGGTAACTGCTTCCATCGCAGTAGCCATTTTCATTATAGTAACCGCTTCCATCACAGTAGCTGGTCCTATGGCGGTTTCCATGTCCATGAGCCATGACAGGCATGGATAAATTAGCTGTCAGCAGCAGGGCGGCCATAATTCCTGCGCCGGCTTTTTTTAAAATCTTCATTTCCAATTCCTCCTATCTTGCTTGTTTCTATTTTAGCTTTTCAATAATAACACGATTCAGGGTATCAAAACCTTGCAAAGAAAATAAAAAAATACAGGATGTTTAACCGTTGACAAATCTCCGGGCGGTGTTATAATGAATGAGAAAAGAGAAAACACGCTGAAGAGAAGAGTAAGATATGGAAGCATGCAGAGAGAGATGTATATGGTGGGAGCGTCTTATGCCGGAAATATCTGAATACCGCCTCTGAGTGGCCTTAATACGGTCCGGTGATACCGTTATCATCAGAAATAAGTGGTTTTGAAAGAAACAAGCAGGGTGGAACCGCGATGAAACATCGCCCCTTTTTGCATAGAGATGTGCAGAAAGGGGCTTTTATATTAAGAAGGAGGAAACGAAAATGATTATCACACTGAAAAGCGGCGACAAAAAGGAGTATTCTGAGAGTAAATCCGTATATGAAATTGCAGCAGATATCAGCGAAGGTTTGGCGCGTGCGGCATGTGCGGGCGAGGTGGATGGTGAAACCGTGGATTTACGCACCATAATTGACAGGGATTGTGAGCTGAATATCCTGACAGTAAACGACCCTGAGGGATTGGCGGCGTACCGCCACACAGCTTCCCACATTATGGCGCAGGCAGTGAAACGTCTTTATCCGGATGCAAAGCTGGCAATCGGGCCGTCTATTGCAGATGGGTTTTATTATGATATGGACAGGGAAATTCCGTTTACGCCCCAGGATTTGGAAAAAATTGAAGCGGAGATGAAGAAGATTATTAAAGAGGCTCTGCCGATTGAGAGATTTACCAAACCGAGAGAGGAAGCTATCGCATTTATGGAGGAACGTGCGGAGCCGTATAAGGTAGAGCTAATCAGGGATTTGCCCGAGGATGCGGAAATCAGCTTTTACAGCCAGGGAGAGTTTGTGGATCTCTGTGCAGGCCCTCATCTGATGAGTACAAAGCCGGTGAAAGCATTTAAGCTTACGAATCTGGCGGGCGCGTACTGGCGGGGAGATGAGCATAACAAAATGCTCACACGTATCTATGGAACTGCATTTGGAAAGAAAGCGGAGATGGAAGAATACCTGACCATGCTGGAAGAAGCCAAAAAGCGTGATCACAGAAAACTGGGAAAAGAGCTGGGGCTGTTTATGATGAGCGAAGCAGGTCCGGGCTTCCCATTTTTCCTGCCGAAAGGAATGGAACTGAAAAATGTGCTGCTGGATTACTGGCATGAGCTTCACCGCAGGAATGGATATCAGGAGATTTCTACTCCGATTATCCTGAACAGGAGTCTGTGGGAGACTTCGGGACACTGGGCGCATTATCAGGAAAATATGTATACTACGGTGATTGATGAGCAGGATTTTGCGGTTAAACCTATGAATTGTCCGGGAGGCATACTGGTATATCAGTCGGAGCCGCGTTCGTATCGTGACCTGCCTCTGCGTCTGGGGGAACTGGGAATGGTTCACAGGCATGAGAAATCAGGACAGCTCCACGGGTTGATGCGTGTGCGCTGTTTTACGCAGGATGACGCACATATCTTTATGACTCCGGATCAGATTAAGGATGAGATTAAGGGTGTGGCAAGGTTGATTGACGAGGTTTATAGCCTGTTTGGATTTAAGTATCATGTAGAGCTTTCTACCCGTCCCGAGGACAGCATGGGAAGCGATGAGGATTGGGAGATGGCTACAGATGCCTTGAGAGGCGCACTGGATGAGCTGGGACTGGACTATGTGGTAAACGAAGGGGATGGGGCATTCTATGGTCCCAAGATTGATTTCCATCTTCAGGATTCTATTGGCCGGACCTGGCAGTGCGGAACGATTCAGCTTGATTTCCAGCTTCCTCTGCGGTTTGATTTGGAATATATTGGGGCAGATGGGGAGAAGCACAGGCCGATTATGATTCATCGCGTGGCGTTTGGTTCAATTGAACGTTTTATCGGTATTCTGATTGAGCATTTTGCAGGGGCATTCCCTACATGGCTGTCCCCGGTACAGGTTCGTGTGCTTCCAATTTCTGAAAAATACATGGATTATGCGGGCAAAGTGCTGGATACGCTTAAGGAGTCGGGAATCCGTGCAGAAATGGACAGCAGAAGTGAGAAGATAGGCTATAAAATCCGTGAAGCACGTTTGGCAAAGATTCCTTATATGCTGGTAGTTGGCGCGAAGGAGGAAGAAGGAAATCTTGTTTCTGTAAGAAGCCGTTTTGCCGGAGATGAGGGACAGAAAGCCCTTGGATTGTTTATTGACGATATAAAAAAGGAAATATCAGGAAGACAAATACGCGAAGTAGAAGCAGCAGAATAAAACGCAGCTGTTTCCGTAGATTTTCTGAATAAAAATGTTGTCGTGGCAAATACTATAGTGTATTCGTTTAATATATGTAATGAAGGAGGCCATGACGATGCCATCATTAGTTTGTTCAGCACAGAGCTGCGTCTACAATAATGGGATGTACTGCAGCAAAGGAGATATCAAGGTAGGCGGCGATAACGCCGAGACTTCTGAGGAAACCTGCTGTACCAGTTTCCGGGCACGTACCAGCGAAGGAGCGAAAAGCTCTATGGGTACGCCATCCCAGAAGATTGAGGTTGCCTGTGAGGCTTGTGAGTGTATGTACAATAAAGATTGTGTCTGTGATGCAGATAAAATTGGAATTTCCGGTGCGTCTGCATGCAAATGTGAGCAGACAGAGTGCAGCACATTCCAGAAATAGAAATGGTTAAAAATACAGGGATTCGCCAATAGTCGTGAATCCCTGTATTTTTTAATGCTTTTATTTGATTTTTGCTTTTTTGCTCATGCCTGCTTTTTTCATTTTCTTAAGCAGTGCATTCCGCAGTGTCTTTTTCATTTTCTTTGGAGTTTTTACCGTCATCTTTGTGGAGGTTTTCTTGAAAGCGCCTGTTTTGATATTCTTCAGCGCTGTGCCTTTGAGCGTAACCTTGGAGAGCTTTTTACAGCCGTTAAAGGCCTGCTTTCCAATGGAGGATACGTTTGCGCCTATGGTGATCTGTTTAAGCTTTTTGCATCCGTTAAAGGCTTTTGCGTCAATCTGGATAATCTTGTAGTCTGCGCTGTTGATTTTTACTGTGTTTGGTATGGTAATGGAACCGGCTTTTGTATTTTTGCATTTTGCTGCGGAAACGGTCTTTTTATCTGCATCCAGAACTTTGTACTCTACATTTTTGTAAGTAATCTTATCTCCTTTTTTTGTGACAGGCTGCGGCGACGGCTGCGGTTCGGGATTAGGAGCAGGATTAGGTTCAGGATTCGTAATTTTTTTCAGGCCGTTCTGTGCATTTTTCAGGTTTGCCAGCAGGTCTGCCAAATCTGCCGGGCTTGCGTCGGCAGGTGGGTTTACGGCAGATTTGTAGGCGTCCGAAAATATTTTCCAGCTATCAGGCGTGTAGCCTGCTGAGCCTGCGGCATAAATGCTCTGTGCATCAGCAACTGCTGTTGTGAGGTTTGATTTTGCCAGTTCAAGTTTCGCGCTGTCCAGTTTCTGCTGAGCCAGAGTCAGAGCCTTGAGGGCTGCATAGAGATCATCAGCGCTTTCGCTGTCTGCCGCCTGTTCTGCGTTTGTGAGAGCGGTTGAAAATTCTGTCCAAATGTCGTTTGAAATACCTGAAGGCGGCTGTGTGTCTTTTTTTGCAATGTTTAATGCTGCAGCCAAATCAGATTTTAAGGATTCCGCAGACACTTTGATTAGAGCTGCTTTGGCAGTCTCTAAAGCCTCTATTTTTTCGTACAATTTCAGGAGGCTTAAGTTGCCGTCTGTTGCTTGTTTACAATCTGCCAAGACAGCTTTGAGAGAATTCAGGGATTCTGGTGTATACAGCCCGTCATCTTTGCTTGTGTTGTTGGAGTTTTCGTATTTTTCCATAAACTCGGAATATGCGGAAGTATATATAAATTCAGTTTTTGTGTGAGACTCATCGCGGCGGCAGTGGTAAATCTGTTCGCCGTTTTCTGTTTCCGTAACAGGTTTGCTGACAGAACCTTCATCCCATTCATGTCTCAGGGCAGGAATTACCTCTCCGGGGGTTATGATGCCGTCACATTTGGAGCAGATGGAATCCCCGGTATAGCCTGCCGTGATGCAGGATGCCTCCAGCTTATTTTTTTCTACAGGGGTATGTGAACATCCGTCTGCCAGTGCAGGATGCTCTTTTGTTACCCGAATGCTGTAAGGTGTGCCGTCAATAACAGCCTGGGTGTGTCCTTCGCCGACTCCGGTAATAGAAACAAAGGTAGTTATAAGCGGCTTTGTAAGATCTACACGTTTTGTCTGTGCGTTTGTACCGTTTGTGGGGTACAGGATGATAATGTTATTTTCATCCCAGATACGGGCAATCAGGTAACGCTTGCCGCTTGTGATGCCGGATGTTCTGGACAATCGTTTATATCCCGGAATTACGTCGTCATCGGAGACAGTATCCTGTTTCTCCAGAAGAGCCAGCTCATAGCTGACGTCGTTTGCAGTAAAACCACTGTTTGCATTAAAGGTCATGCTGGGAGTATGGAATATGACATATCTTGAATCGTTGTGCTGGCAGAGATAGAAAAGATCGCTGTCAGCCGTTGGGGTTACTTTCATATTTATGGCAGAATCATTAAAGAAGGTAGAGGCGTTTGTGTTTGTCAGATACTTGTTGGCTGCTTCATTCTTAATGTGCCAGTAATTTCCTGAGCTGGTAAAGGTAAACTCTGCATCTGCAAGATTCAGTGATTTGTTGGGAGTTGAGGAAAAACTGTTTAAACTGGAAGCGACAGCAGTCCCGCTGTGTTCGTACAGTGCGTAAGTAGTTTCCTGACGGGTGGATACTGACGCACAGGAAGCGTCTGGCTGTGTGTTTATTGTACCGGTTCCTTCGTGTGTAAAGGTTTTTGTACAGGTTTCGCCTTCGGCAACTTCCATTTTTACAGGAGTGCTGTCAATGATTCCATTGGGAACAACATCCTGGATATCATAATTATTGAAGAAGATACCGCCGTTATTTCCTTTTTCCCACAGAAGGGCAAGAGAACCGTCGGCCTGCTCTGTCAGGCAGGAGTAAGCATATCCGCCGCTTCCGAGTGCATAGGCATTCAGCAGTTCCAGCGTGTGCCGGTCATCATCGTTTACCAGGAAGGTGTGTATTTTACCATTGGAGCGTCCTGTACTGGGGCATGCAACCATGACAGCCTGTTTCCCGTTGATTTTCTTTGAATAAGAAATAGCAGATAGGTTACAGCCGGAACCCGCAGGGATATTCGTGATTACAGTTCTCTTAAAAATATACTCACCTTTGTTATTTTTCTCAGCGTCAGCATAGCATATTTTACTGTTCCCGTTGCGGAAGAACATGCGCAGCGTACCCTTGCCATCCTCTATTTCTACAATTTCATTTTCAGAAGACCACATATTTGGCACATCGTTTGTTCGTTTCCATGTATTTCCGCGGTCGGAGGAATAGACGATACTGGCATTTTCCTGTTCTCCCGTGATATTTCCAGAGTTGTCGTATACGCCAAATACAATCGTTCCATCACTTGTGACCATTCCCTGTCCGGGTGAGACGAGGATGGCGTGTTCGTTGGTGCGTCTTTTTACCTGGTCGTTAATATCCCGCGGATTTGTCCAGGTTTTTCCATTGTCATTGGAAGTTACCATCCAGATATGGGCAACGCAGTAAATGTGGAATTTGGAATCCTCATAATATATGTTCTGTTGTACTTCACCAATAGGATCTGTATTAATGGAGTCAGAACGTACCTGCATTTGTTTTAAATCATCAATATATTCTCCGTCATCGTTTATTGTATAGAGATTATACCATTCATCTACGCCAAAACCTGTAGGAGAGTTGTCTGACCTTGAAAGAATAGGGGCGAATCCGTCCGTAAAGTCACTTACATAGTAAGGATATGTTTGTAAATCTGTGTCGGATGGTTCCGTCATGACTTTGGTGTAATCTTCTGTCACCGCAAGACGGCGTTTCCCGTCTACTGTCACGTATCCTGTTCCGGTTCCTACGCTTCCTGTGCATGGAAGAGCCGGGTTATTACCTATATAGCGAAGGATATTTGAATTGTTTGGGTCTATGTGCGCCTGGTTTTGGTAGAGAGTGGTAGCTCCGGTGGGGTTTACATCTGCAAAGCAGTAAACGGTACCATCCGGTCCCTGCAGGATACAGGAGTCGATAATAGTCGTAGCGTCGCTCCAAAGAGGGTTAGAATCATGTCCGGAAAATCCATTGCTGTCTGGGAAAAAGAAAGGAAAGCTGTAATTCCAGGTCTTTCCTCCATCACTGGATACGGATGCAATGGTATCCAGTCCGCCGCCGTCGGCAAATCTTTCCCACCGGGCATCGGCAGTTGCCAAAAGGTCGCCGTTTTCCAAGGTAATTAATGCAGGGATACGAAATCCTTTACTGCCGGCAGTATTTGTAGCAAAGGGCTGGTTCTGTGTGACATTCTCTTCACATACAGATAAACTTCCGGCTTTTTTAAGTACAGGCTTGTCTGTAGCCGCAGCGGAAGAGGAGAGTGAAAAAGCAGGGAGCATCGAAAACGCCACGGTACTTGCAGTAACGATGGTTAGACCCCGTTTCCACATCTGTGAAAATTTGTTTATCATATAAAACCTCCTGTTAAGTTAATAATCTTATTATAATAAAAAAAGAAAATTCTTTCAATAGAAGAAAGAAAATAAATGAAATCATTAAATTTAGGAAATTTAAAAATATCGGAAATGGTTTCAAAAAATTATGAAAATAAAAGACCGCCCGGGTGATACCCGGGCAGCCGTTTTATTTAATTTTTGCTTTTTTACTCATACCGGCTTTTTTCATCTTTTTCAGAAGAGCGGTACGCTGGGACTTTTTGAGTTTTTTCGGCGCTTTTACAGTCATTTTAGATGAAGTTTTCTTAAATGCGCCAGATTTAATGTTTTTGAGTTTCGTTCCCTTTAGTGTTACCTTGCCCAGCTTCTTACAGCCTTGGAATGCGTTTTTTCCGATGGAAGCCACATTTGTGCCAATAGTAATTTGCTTGAGTTTTGTGCAGTTTTTAAATGCATTTGTGTCAATTTGAATGACCTTGTAGGATTTTCCGTTAATTTTTACCGTCGCAGGAATTGTGACAGAAGCAGCCTTTTTATTTTGGCATTTTGCTGCGGAAACTGTCAGTTTTTTTACATCCAGAACTTTGTAGTCTACGCCCTTATAAGGAAGGATATCCCCTTTTTTGGTTATAGGCTCAGGCTGGGGTACGGGAGCAGTTTGTTTTAGGTTCCCCTGTGCGCGCGTCAGGTTGTCTAACAGTGTTTTCAGGGCAGAAGCATCTGCGTTTGCCGGTGGGTTTGCGGCAGCATTGTACGCTGCGGCGAATGCATTCCAGGTTTCAGGGGTATAATTACCCTGTCCCTTTGCATAAATGCCTTTTGCCTGCGAAACAGCGGCAGCTAAATTATTTTTTGCTGTGGCCAGCGCTTCAGCCACGAGCATTTCTTTGGCGTCGTTCAGGTCTTTCAGAGCCTGGTTCAGATTTTTCAGCAGTGTCCAGATATCTTCTTCAGTTGCATCATCCGGGACAGGTGCAGAGGCTTTTTGCAAAGCATCCTGGAACGTGTTCCAGATATCAGCGGAAACTCCGCCCTGAGAAGCGGCGTCCTTTTGTGCTGCAGTTACTGCCTGGGTCAGTTCTTCTTTGAGAGTTTCTACAGTCTTTGGTTTCAGAGCATTTTTTGCAGTGCGCAGAAGGTTTTCCAGGCGGTACATTTCTGCGCGGGATGCATTTTTGCCGGAAAGGGCTTTCTGTGCAGAGTCATAAGCTGTTTGTAATATTACAGCGCCGACGGATTCGTACATATCTAAATTTTCTATCAAAACTTCGCTTTCCTCACATGCATCTGCCAGAAGGGAAAATGCCGATGAGTAGATGATTTCTGTTTTTTTATGGAAGGCGTCGTTCTGGCAGGTGTACACTTTTACACCATCCTCTGTACGGGAAACTTCTTTTGTGATGGTTCCCTCGTCCCATTTGTGCCCGCCAAGGGAGGGGATTTCTTCACCGGATTCAACAAGGCCGCCGCAGAGGCTGCAGATTTTATCTCCGCTGTACCCTTCATCTTCACAGGATGCAGGCATTGCATTTTTTATCGCGATACTGTGGCTGCAGCCAGAGTCTGCCTCACCGTATTCTTCTGTTACATGAATCTGATAACGGACTCCGTCAATGATGGCTGTGGTATATCCTTCGCCAAGTCCGGTAAAGGTGAGCGTGGGGTTGTTGACGGAAACAGCAGGATTCAGGAGTTTGGTCTGCGCAGCCGTACCGTTTGTGGGATAGAGGATAATCGCTTTGTTATCCTGCAGGTGTGCGATCAGGTATTTCTTTCCGCTTGTAATAGATGAAACCTGTTTGTAACCCGGAATGGTATCAGTTTCTGAAACCTTGTCCTGCTTTTCAAGCAGTACTATTTCATATTTGCTATCGCCATCTGTGTAATTTTCATTTGTGTTAAAGGTCATGTTAGGATTGTTAAAAGTAATATAACGTGTTCCGTCCTCTTTGCAGATGCGGAACGTGTTCTGCCCGGCAGTCGGCGTAACAGTCATGTTAGCAGCAGTAGTTGAGAAAAATGCCTCCGCAGAATTATCGTTTGTCAGGTATAATTTTTTTGATTTATTTTTTATTGTCCATGTAGTTCCTGAACCTGTAAACGTAAATTCTGCATCAGAAGGCAGAAGGGAAAGGTTAGCTTCTGTTGAAAAACTGTCCAGGCTGGAAGCAACATTGCTGGTGTGGTCGTACATTGCAAAGTGGGTATTTTCTTTGCCTATAGATACAACCTGGTTATCCGGCGCCTGGGTGATGTTTCCTTCGTAGGTGTAAACTTTTGAGAAAGTGTCTCCGCTTTCAAGGTTTATCTTGGTAGTACTTCCTTCGATATTCTTATTTGGAATTACATCTGAGATGTCGAATTTGCTAAAACGGATAGCGTAGTGGTTTGGCTCCCAGAGCAGGCCAAGGCTGCCATCCTCCAGTTCTGTAAGGCTGGAATATACGAAACTTGCGTAGCCGCCCTGTCCTTCGGGGATTTTGAAGGTGTTGATAAGCTCCATAGAGTGCTCTGCGTCATCGTTTACTAAAAGGGTATGGATGACGCCGTTTGCACGCACACCCGAAGGGCATGCAACCAGAATCACCTGCTTGCCGTCTATTTTTTTGGAATAGGAAATCGCGCTGAGGTTGCAGCCAGTTTGGTGGGAGGCGGGACTTGCTTTGGGAGCGCCCATCTCATAAGTGCCGTCAGGCTGTTTTACGATGTCGGCATATGCCAGAGTTCCAACAGGGTTCCTATAACCGCCGCGGCGGAAAAACATACGCAGAGTGCCGTCCTCAAGCTCTACGATTTCATCCTCGGAAGAACAGGTGTAATCTTCAGTTGCAGGAATATTTTCCGTGCGCTGCCAGGTGGAACCATTATCAGTAGAATATACCATACTGGCCTGTTCGCCTCCTTCTGTTTTATAAAAGCCAATTGTGATGTCGCCATTGCTGATTGTCGTTCCTTTTCCGGGGGAAACCAGGAGGGCTGTCTCTCCTTCTTTCTTAATCTGTGTATTTAGAATCTGTGGGTTGTCCCAGGTACGTCCGTGGTCTTTCGATTCTACAGACATAATATAGCCTGTCCGGTACACATGAAGGTCAGAACCGGCATAGAATGCATTCTGCTGTACCATAACATCCGGCTCATCTTCGTCGGTACTTTCCTGTTTAACCTGAACCTGCCGCAGAGTGTCTTTATATTCGCCGTTTTCAACGGAGTAGAGGTTGTACCACTCATCGACGCCATATTTAGAGGGAGTCCCGTCTTCCATATTGAGGACAGGGGCAAAACCTTCTTCGTCAAAATCACCTACATAATATTCGTAGCCTGCATTAGCCTCGTCCGGGCGGTTGTTAGATTTGGAATAATCGGATGTAAGCGCGAGACGCAGCGTGCCGTTTACATCCACATAGCCGGTTCCGGCTCCGGGAGATTTAAATCCGGACATGGTGGTAACACCCGTGGGGTTTACGTCGGCAATACAGTAAATCGTGCCGTCGGGTCCTTCCACAACGCCTGGGTCAATGATGGTGGTGGCGTTTGCCTTGGTGCTGTTTCCGGGATAGCCGTCGCTGTCCGGAAAGTAAAATGGGAAGCTGTAGTACCAGGTTTTTCCTCCATCGCTGGATACGGAAGCGATACTGTCCAGACCGCCGCCGTCAGGCGCATCAGAGCCGTCAACAACTCCGTACCTGGCGTCTGCGGTAGCCAGAAGGTCTCCGTTCTGCAGGGTAATCAGTGCAGGAATGCGGAAACGCTCGCAGCCTGCCGTGCCCCTGGCAAAAGGTTCGTTCCGCGTGAAGTTTTCTTCGCTGACAGGGATGCTCCCGGCTTTCAGGAGAGAAGGTTTTGTGGTAGCAGCGGCAGAGACGGGCAGCGACAGAGACGGCAGCATAGAAATTACCATAGCTCCGGCAGTGAAAATACCCAGACCACGTTTCCACAGATGTGAAAGAGTTGAGAGTTTCAGTAACATGTGGCACCTCCTAAAAATTAATAAATTTTTCTATATTATAGTAAGAAAACAGGAATGTTTCAATAGAACGGTTGGTCGAAAAAGCAAAACAGTCAGGCAGAATCTACAAAAGTACGTAATCTGTAATATTAGGGAGCGGTAGTAGACTTTGTATTTTTTCTGTACTATAATAAAAATGATAATAGCAAGGCTTTGCATATATAAAGGAAGAAGGGAAAAATTATGAAACAAAGAGTAATTTCTATACTTCTGTCTGTGGCTTTGGCATTGCAGCCATGTATGGCAGGAGCCGCGCAGGGAAGAGTAGAAGCGGCAGAGGAAGCAGGGAGGAAAGAAAGCTGGCAAGTACAGCATGAGGATGGATCTGACAGGGAAGCGGTGAATCCGGGCGTGGAAAAGGCGTTTACGGAAGAAGCGCCGATAGAGCCGGACGACGGGTGGATACAGGTAAACAGAGGTGTTTTGGATAAGAATACGGAATGGAACCTGGTGGATGAAGAAAACGGACAAGAAGAGAAAAGTAGAGTAAAAGCGCGGGAAGCAG
Organism: Hominisplanchenecus murintestinalis; assembly: GCF_943193015.1. Classification (NCBI taxonomy): domain Bacteria; kingdom Bacillati; phylum Bacillota; class Clostridia; order Lachnospirales; family Lachnospiraceae; genus Hominisplanchenecus; species Hominisplanchenecus murintestinalis. The sequence continues at coordinate 34,845 of NZ_CALPCM010000022.1, read as the reverse complement.
GAATAGCTGACACGGATACAGTGACGGGCGCTTACGGGGAAAGTATTACATATTCCCTTGATTTGTCAACGGGAACGCTTACGTTTAGCGGTTCCGGCGATATGGCAGACAGTATGGGTTCTGCTTCCGATTCACCTTTTTATTTGTATCGGGACAGGATTACTTCGGTAATCGTTGGGGATGGCATCACATCGATTGGAAATTATGCCTTATACTGCTGTACGAAGCTGAGGACAGTCCGTATGCCGGGAAGCGTGACCCGGATTGGCAGCAGCGCATTTCGAAGTTGTGAAAACTTAAAGGAAATTGTAATTCCGTCAAATGTGACGGCGATTGGGCAGGATGCTTTTTTGCACTGTTATAATCTGGAGAGCATAAGCCTGCCTGCCGGACTGAAAACAATCGGGGCTTCCGCTTTTTTTGACGCCTGGAAACTTGCGGAGATTCAGATTCCTGATAGTGTGACGGAGATTGGGAGGGGCGCGTTTACACAGTGCTATGAGCTGGAGAGGGTAACTTTGCCATCCGGGCTTACAGAAGTATCGGAGAGCCTTTTTTCAAACTGCAGAAAATTACGGGAAGTGGTGTTCCAAAGAGGGATTCAGAAAATAGGGGCAAGTGCATTTGCAAGATGTGCCCTGACAAGCATTGAGATACCGGAAGGCGTGACATCTATCGGAGAAGGGGCGTTTTCAAGCTGCAGCAGCCTGGCAGAAGTTACATTGCCGGATAGTTTGGCTGTGATTGGCGCGAATGCATTCAGCGGTACTGCCTATGAGGAGAGTCTTTCGGAAAACGAATTCGTGATACTGGGAAATGGGATGCTCTATCAATACAACGGCAGCGGCACGTCGGTAACGGTGCCGGAGGGCGTGACCCAAATCGCGGACACAGTATTTAAAAATCATAAAGAGATTGTGGAGGTGGAGCTTCCAGAAAGCCTGCGCTCCATTGGAAATTCCGTATTTGAGGGCTGCGCTGCACTGGAACGGGTGACAGTCCCGGAGGGTGTAGAATGGATCGGGGAAGATGCGTTTCGGGGAACGCCGTTTCTGGGAGCACAGGAGGATGGCGTCGTAGTACTTGGAAAAGCAGCATATACCTACCAGGGGGCTGATAATCCTGTACAGCTTCAGATTCCGGACGGAGTGGTTTCCATTACGCCGTTTGGTTTTCGATTCCTGGGTTCTGTTGAACGGGTTACGATTCCGGAAAGCGTGACGTCGATTGGCGAGGGTGCATTTCTTGGCTGTACTGCACTGACACAGGTGAGTGTTCCGGAAAGCGTGACAGAGATTGGCGCGCGGGCTTTTGGGTATTACTGTGTAAATGGGAGCAGCGGAACATATCTTCCGATGCATATAGCGTTGGCAGGATACACGGGTACGGCGGCACAGGATTATGCGGAGGATACACAAAATAATGTGACATTTCTTCCGCTGGATGCGCTTTCCGGCTCTTGCGGGGAAGATGCAGCATGGTCGCTGGATAGTGAAACCGGGGAGCTGGTAATCAGCGGAAGCGGCGCTATGAAGGATTACACTTCTTATGGGGAAGAAGCATCGCCTTTTAAGGCTTACCGGGGCTTCATTACTTCTGTAACGGTTCAGGAGGGAATTGCTTCTATTGGGGCATATGTGTTCTACGAGCTGGATAAGCTGGAAGAGGTCAGCCTGCCGGGCAGCATTACGGCGATTGGGAATTATGCTTTTAGAGGATGTACGAAGCTGGGTTCCCTGGAGATTCCACAGGGGGTTTCGTCTATTGGTTCAGAAATTTTGGGTGGCTGCAGCAGTCTGAAATCTGTTGAAGTGGCGTCAGAGAATGAGAGCTATTGTTCGGATAACGGGATTTTATATAATAAAGAAAAAACACAGCTTTTGATGATTCCAGGGGATTTTCCACAGGAAACGCTCCGCATCCCAGAAAGTGTAACAAGAATCGGAAATTATGCGGCGAGTGAAAACAGGAACCTGCGGTGCGTATATTTTCCGGAGGGGCTGAGTTATCTTGGGTATGGAGCTTTTTCGGGATGTATTTCCCTGAAGAATCTGATATTTGAAGGGAATGCGCCGGGTTTTGGATCTTATAGCGCTGTAAATACAGAGGGAATTACGATTTACTGTGGTTTTTCCAGGCAGGGATGGACAGATAAGATGGAGAATCTTAGCTACCCGGAAGAGAAAAGCTGGGTGGATTTGGATGAGCTGACAGGCGTTCAGACCCTGGAGCTGGAAGCAGAAACAGAAACCCTTGCAGTGGGAGATACGCTGAAGCTGAATGCGAAGCTTGACCCGGCGCTTGCATTGGATTTTGAATGGACGAGCAGCGCGCCGGAGATAGCCGGGATTGCCTCAGATGGGACGCTTTCGGCGTACCGTCCAGGAGAGGTTACGGTTTCTGTAAGGAGCCGGGACGGCGTTTATCAGGCAGAGAAAAGATTTATCGTTACGGGCGAGCCTTATGAGATTCCGCAGGCTGAAGTGACGGAACTGCCGCAGGAAGCGCTTTCTTATACGTCTGTCAGTACCGAGACGGTGCAGATTCCGTGCGCACAGCAGAATGGAATCTATTTCCTGAATGGAAATAAGCTTAGTTTTTACTCGCTGTCAGCGAAGCAGGTTACTCCGGTGTATACATTTTCAGGGGTTACCTGTTCTTACAGCGCAGGAGAAAAGCTGTATATCGTATACCGGCAGCAGTGCACAGTTTATGATTTGCTGAAAAGAAAGGTAGACAGAACGGTCTATATACCAGGATATACGGCGACAGCCGTGGGCGCGGATGATCTGGGGCGCATTTATGTTGCGGCGGATAACAGCAGCAACCAGTATGACCACAGAGTTTTCTTGTTTAGCCCGGAGGGAACGCTTCTTTCCTGGATGGCTTCGGGAACCCGCGTATACCGCTTTAACGGATTTGACAGTACAAACGGAAATTTCTATATAGAGGTGTCTTATGACTACTATTCCTGGGGATATTCGCATCCGGGTCTTGCGCTTCGTATGGGAAATGTTACAGATAACGTGATAAAACGCGTAGACGTATATAGTTCGTTTACGGAAAGCGGAATCATTACACGGGAGATGGACAATATTATATATCTTTGCCAGGATGTATATAAGAAGCATCAGAATAATGCGGTTCTGCTCGGCGGTCGTTATCTGACGGCAGTCAGCGTACTGCTTGGCGTGGTGCGGGTGATGGATTCTCATTCGGAGAATCTCGACATTTGCCAAAGTTATTTAAGAGAACCTACAGAATACGAGCAGGAAAGCAGCTACAGCGATACCTCCAGTATTGGTGTGCGGACGGTTTACCATGAGGGACATGACAGCCTGATTTTATATGAAAATGGACGGCGTCTGACAGAATATGATATAAAAACGGGCAAGCGCACCGCAGAGTATAACACTGCCCATTATGTGTTCAATATGTTCTGGATGGACGAAACGCTGGTTCTGATTGAGAAAGAAAATGATGTCTACTATGTGGAAATGGTAGACTGGAGCGACCCTGAAGAAATTGAAATCACAGGGGAAACGACGATGCGGGTAGGCGAGTCCCAGCGCCTGACAATAAACCACAATAAACCATATACATCTTATTATGAATGGAGCAGCGAGGATAAGCGTACGGCATCCGTATCAGAAAACGGAGATTTGACGGCATGGAAAGCAGGATCGGTGGAGATTACGGTATCAAATATCAGCGGAACTCTGAGAGCCAGCCATAGCGTTACAGTACAGGAAAGAGAGGGCGCAAATGAGGAGGGCGGCGTTGTTACTTCTAATGGAACGGTGAGCCAGAATATTTCTCTTAATAATTACCAGGTATGGAGCCGCCCTGTAAATTCGTATCTGACGGAAAGAGAAAACCAGACACTGGAGAGAGTGGAGTATATCAGAGACAGAGGGGTTCTGGTAGAAACCTATTCGAAAGACGGCAGCCGTATAAACAGCCGGACGATAGAATCTCCGCTTCCGCTGTTTGGAGGATTTTTTGCAGGGAAAGATTACAATTTCCTGGTATTTGGACAGGAAAATGAGCAGGAAAGCGACAGCTGTGAAATCATGCGCGCTGTAAAGTATTCAAAGGACTGGAAGCAGATGGGTCAATATTCGGTATATGGCGCGAACACCTATATTCCATTTGACGCCGGTTCGCTGCGTATGGCGGAAACCGATGGAAAGCTTTATATCCATACGTGCCATGAAATGTATCTGTCAAGCGATGGGCTGCATCACCAGGCGAACATGACCTATGTTGTAAACGAGACAGATATGACAGAACTGCAATCTTATTACGATATGCTGAACATTTCCCAGGCGGGATATGTGAGTCATTCGTTCAATCAATTTGTCCAGACAGACGGTACGTATGTGTACCGTGTGGATCACGGCGACGGAGGCCCCAGGGCAATAGCTCTGACACGCGCAGATGTGGACGGAGAAATCACAGACGTCCGCTATACGCTTCCCCTGCCTATACAGGGAGGTTTTGGAAATAATGCAACGGGCGTATCGGCGGGAGGTTTTGAACTTTCAGCAGATAATTGTCTGATTGTGGGAAATTCTGTGGATCAGACAAGTGAAGAAAATTATTCTGCGGCGGGGCAGAGGAATATTTTCCTGACAGTTACGAGTAAGAGCCTGACAAAAAACAAGATTGCCTGGCTGACGGATTACCAAAAAACAGACGGAGTTGTGCCGGGGACGCCGCAGCTTGTCAAGATGAATGACTGGCAGTTCCTTATTCTGTGGGAGGAGCATTACGAAGGTGTGGATACTGTCTGGACAAAAATGGTAACTGTTGATGGCGACGGAAATCAAATCTCGGATATCATAAAGACAGACATGCGCCTGTCAGACTGCCAACCGGCTGTAACGGGTAACGGTGTGGTGAAATGGTATGTGTCTGACGGGAACAGCGTACGGTTTTATACAGTAAATCCATATCGCTTAGAAAACATGGCAATATCGGATTCCTGTGAAGGTTCGCACATGTGGAATGGCGGGGTGTTTGAAAAGGAGACTTCCTGTGAAGAAGGTGGAATCTGTATCTATACTTGCATAAGGTGCGGGGAGAGAAAGCAGGAAATCATTCCGGCAGGACATAACTGGAGCGAATGGTTTAGGTTTGGCATAAGAGAGGAAATAAGATGGTGTCTTAAGTGTAACAAAAAAGAAATAAGATTACAGGGCGCAGGCGGAAATGAGCCCGGCACTTCTTGGGATGATACAGATGAGGATGAGGATGGAGAACCATCAACGCAAAATCTGCCCAAACCAGGAACGAAGCTCACTGCGGCAGATGGAAGCGTCTATACTGTCGTAACAGCAGGTTCTGCCGTGGAATTTACAAAAGCCGGAAATAAAAATGCGGCGTCCGTGTCGATCCCTTCGGCAGTAACGATTAATAAGGTGGTATATCAGGTAACAGCGATAAAAGCGAATGCCTTTAAAGGTAATAAAAAACTGAAAAAGGTTAAAATCCCGGCTTCTGTAAAGATCATAGGGGATAATGCGTTTATGAACTGTACATCTCTGACCTCTGTGGTTATTCCGGCGAAGGTAACCAAAATCGGGAAAAAGGCGTTTTATAACTGCAAGAAGCTGAAAAGTATCACGATAAAGACTACAAAACTTACGACAAAGAAAGTCGGAAGCAAGGCATTTACCAAGGCGGGAAGCAGCAGCTATAAAAAGCTGAAGGTTAAAGTGCCGGCAAAGAAATTGTCTGCTTACAAGAAACTGTTAAAGAAAAAGGGTCTTTCACCAAAAGTAAAGGTGAGAAAGTAAAGAGATGGGAAATCCCAGGTTTACGGCAGGAGCTGTAAACCTGGAGTTTGCTAAGGATGACCTGCCGTTTGTTCCAGATGGCAATGAGACTTTAAGGGAAGGCAGGTAAAACTTGCAAAAATCGTTGACAGAAAAATGTAATTGTGGTAAAGTAGCAGAGGTTAGAAAATAAAGAAGAGTATCCGCTCTCACCGCAGCGCAGGAGGCGACTGTCGGTTAATATGGAACATAGGGCTTTCGGACGAGAGTTTTCTGTGTAGATATTTAGAGTGGATAGTCTGACTATCCACTTTTTTGGATGGAGAGATTGAAAGTGTTGATGGAGGTGCACGACTATTAGCGAATTAATGATTAACGAGCAGATCAGGGACAGGGAAATCCGTCTGATTGGAGAGAATGGAGAGCAGTTAGGTATTATGTCCGCGAGAGAAGCGATGAAAAGGGCGCAGGAAGCGGAGCTGGATTTGGTAAAGATTGCTCCCACAGCGAAGCCGCCGGTATGTAAGATTATTGATTATGGAAAGTACCGTTATGAAATGGCGCGCAAAGAAAAAGAAGCAAAGAAGAAGCAGAAAATCATTGAAGTGAAGGAAGTGCGTCTTTCACCGAACATTGACAGCAACGACTTGAGTACAAAGATAAACGCTGCCAGGAAGTTTATCCAGAAGGGGAATAAAGTTAAGATTACATTGCGGTTCCGCGGACGTGAGATGGCGCATATGAATGCCAGCCGCCATATCCTGGATGATTTCGCAAAGGAGCTGGCAGATATCGCTGTTGTAGAGAAGCCTTCGAAAGTAGAAGGCAGAAGCATCGTGATGTTTTTAACGGAGAAACGTTCATAAGGGCGTTTCGTGTTAAAAGGGTACGGCAGGTTCCAGCGCTGTAGAAGCTGGAGAGGGCTGTATATAGATAAATATACAAATAAGGAGGAACATATACAATGCCAAAAATGAAAACAAACAGAGCTGCTGCAAAGCGCTTCAAAAAGACAGGTACAGGACAGTTAAAAAGAAATAAAGCTTATAAGAGCCATATCTTAACAAAGAAATCTTCTAAGAGGAAGAGGAACCTGAGGAAAGCAGCGATTACCGATGCTACAAACGTAAAGAACATGAAGAAGATTTTACCGTATTTATAAAATCAGGCGAAGGAGGATTTGAGAAATGGCAAGAATCAAAGGTGGAATGAACGCTAGGAAAAAACATAACAGAACATTAAAGCTGGCAAAAGGATATAGAGGTGCCCGTTCCAAACAGTACAGGATTGCAAAGCAGTCCGTTATGAGGGCGCTGGCAAGTTCCTACGCAGGAAGGAAGCAGAAAAAGCGTCAGTTCAGACGTCTGTGGATTGCACGTATTAACGCTGCCGCACGTATCAACGGATTATCCTACAGCAAGTTTATGTATGGTCTGAAGCTGGCCGGAGTAGAGATGAACAGAAAAGTCCTGGCTGATATGGCTGTAAATGACGCAGAAGGTTTTGCAACACTGGCTGAGCTGGCAAAGAGCAAAGTTGCGTAAATTTAATAATAAAGTTTGAAGAGGAACCGCGGTGGGCGGTTCCTTTTTTACGAATCGCTTTGTTGTGTGTTGGTATGAGCTTTAGAGATGTTTTCATACTGCTTTATTGTATCAATTAAAAGAACAAAAAAAGAAACCTCGATTTCCGAAGTTTCTTTTTTGTTCATGCGGAAGATGGGACTTGAACCCACACGGTATTGCTACCACAGGCACCTGAAGCCTGCGCGTCTGCCAATTCCGCCACTTCCGCATCCAAATCAATATCTGATTTGATTTGTTGGGAAGCTGCGCTTGCAACTCACGAGTTATATAATACAACAAGTCTGGAGGTTTGTCAATACAAAATTTAAAAATCAAATCAAAATATGTCTTACATCAGGAATCTTGCCCAATAAGCCCAGCGCCGAATCATATCGATGCTGAACTTTTTTTGCGAAGCCATCAGCTGGGGCGACTGGCCGTCCGCCAATTCGTAGGAATCAGCATCTTTAACTTTCAGGGCGTCTTTTTCATATTTGTGCATTTCTTTGCGCAGCTGGCGGTTCAGCTCTTCGCTGTCTATGATTAGCATCAGTTCTGTGTCCAGGTAGGCGCTGCGCATGTCCCAGTTAAAGGAGCCGATGGCGGATATCCGGCTGTCGATGGCGAAGCATTTTCCGTGGTAGGAGATGCCGCCGTCATATTCCATAATCTGCAGCCCTGTATCCAGAAGCCGTGCTTTGTTTTCACGGTAGTCCATAGCGCCAAAGGGATTTCCATTGTTGGCTATGGAGTTGGTCATCATTTGTACGCGGGGAACATGTGTGCAGACTTCTTTGAGCCGCTCTGTCATCCAGTCATTGCAGATGATGTACGGAGTATGGAAAATGACGGATTCGTCTGCATTCTTCATCAGCTCCGTGATGGTGTAAAAGACAACAGGCTCTTTTGCACGTACATGGATGGGATTGGAGACAAGCCGGATGCTGCGGGCGGGAACAGTGGCTGTCAGAATATCCAGGGGGGCAAACCAGTCCTTGTGCCCTGATTGTGTCTGCTGATAAAGATTCCGGAGTTCCTGGCGGCATTCCTGTACGGCGGGATGATTTTTAAATAAGCGTTGTTTTCCTGCGGTACGGCAGTCGGGCAGTTCCCAGATAGAATGGAAATAGGTCTGAAGCTGGACTATGGAGCCGGAGTCCGGAGAGTTTTTTGTGGAAACGAGCACGTCCCAGTCATAGTTTTTGTAGCCTTCCTGATCTCCGAGAAAATAGTCATAAGAGTTTCTGCCGCCGAGGATATAGGCTGTGGAATCGGCAACCAGGTATTTGTCATGCAGCCTGCCCATAAGCGTCCAGGGTTTCAGAAGGCTTATCGGATTATATACTTTGAGGTTTACGTTGTCAGTTTCCGTTAGAGCCAGGAACCAGGGGTTTCCTTGGATTCCTGTGGTGTATGCCAGGCCGTCAATCAGGATGTTTACACGCACACCCCGGTCTGCGGCGTCGAGCAGTGCGGAGAGAAGGATTTTTCCGCTGGAATCGGCGTCGAAATCGAAGGTAGAGAGGATGATTTCTTCTTTTGCCTGGGAAATCAGGCGCACGCGTTCCGCGAGGGCTTCTCCGTTGTCGGAAATTACTTTTGCGCGTTCCACGCCGTCGGATTCACTGTAAAAGTCAGATGCCTGGAAACTCTGTACCGTTTCTTCTGAAACGGTTGGCTGCCTGGTATATGGAAGAATGACAGCGGATGCGTAAAGCAGTGTCAGAAGAATTACGGCTAATAACATTTTCCATAATTTTTTGGCTTTTGTATTATTTTTTTCAGAGTTATAATTGTTCAGGTTACGGTAAGCTGTCCAGTACATCCTGAGATATTTTACAAGGGAAAAAAGCATGACAAAGATTGCCAGGGCGGACAGCAGGTTGACAGTAAAATAGGCGATGTCCGGAAATACCAAAAGCAGGAGCATGGTGAAATCAAGGACTGCAGTGCAGAGTTTTCCGTGCTTCTGCGCGCCGTCCATCCGGTAGCCGCGCTTCATCATATAGATTCCCAGAACTGCCATACACAGTTCTTTTATAAGAAACACCAGAAGCAGGATGACGACGGCAGGATAACGGAGGGCAAACCCTAGTGCGAGAGCGCCTTGCGTCAGTTTGTCTGCTACGGGATCCAGGATTTTTCCAAATTCAGTGACCATATCGAAGCGCCGGGCGATTTTTCCGTCCAGAAAATCGGTCAAAAAGGATAAGAGCATAATAAGAATGGCAAGGCGATAAGACTTTGCGCAGATATAGAGATAAAGGTACAGGGGAATCAGGAGAATACGGAAATATCCCATCAGATTCGGGATGGAAAGGTATTCGTTTTTCAGGTTTTGTTTCAAGAGTAAGGCCTCCTTAAATATTCAGGAAGGGCTGTGCATGTGCGGCACAGCCCTTATAGTTCTTTAGTCAAAATCCTCAATAGAGGGAACGTCTTCAGTAAAAGTTTCTTCACCAAGTTCATTGACGGTTGTCTGACCGGCTTTCCCATACTGGTACAACTGGTCGAGGAATTCGATAGCCGCCCGGATTTTGGTGCGGAGCAGATATCCTCCTGCCTGCGTGGATTCTACGAGGGAGGAGAGGGAAACGTTCGGCGTCCATTCATAAGCTTTCCCATGGAAATCCTGAATCTTGTACAATACTTCCTGGATTTCCAGGCGTGTCAGAGGCAGGAGCTGGGGCGCCCTTGAAAGGATGTCCAGGACGGTCCGTGCGGGTTCCTGTTCTTCAGGATAGACTGCCGACAGGTTTTCGTATTCATGCTTTCCTTCTATTACATCTTCCACATAGGAAGCGCTGAGAGCGAAGATGCTGAACGTGTTTTCCGGGCAGAATTCAGGCAGCAGGAAGCGCGCCATATTCCGGTAGGCATTCAGGCGGGCTTTCTTTCCCAGGCGTCCCATGAGCTCAGTCTCGTCAATCAGGATTACCCAGCCGTGGTAGCCCATCTGGGTAAACAGGCGGCTCATAAAGGAGAAATAATCCCCGCAATGCCGGGTTTTTGTAAAGTTCACATTGTATTTTACAGGCTGGCCGAAAATACGGCGGTAAATCTTTTTCAGCGGCGCGTTTGCCACAAAATCTCCTTCCATATCAGCTTGCAGCAGAAACTTTTCATCAGAATCTTCTGTGTTCAGGTAAGAGCGGAACAGATAGTATAGCTTGTCCGTTTCCAGATGCTTTGCCGCGTAGAGCAGCATCTCGTTGGCAATGGGGCTGTTGGCAGAAATTTTTTCCAGTTCATGCATAAAGCCCGGCTGCTGTCTCTTGGGAAGGTAAGTGTTCTGGATAACTTTCTGGTAGACCAGGTAAAGCTTATCCATAGGGGTTTCTTTACTCAGGGAGAGATAGGAAACTACCATATTGTTTGAATGCGCCAGGTTGAATACTGTGTTCAGCAGATGGGTTTTCCCTTCCCCGTATTTTCCGCAGATTACCATACCACTTGATCTGTGCGAGTCGCAGACCATATCGAGCCGTCCGGAAATTTCTTTCATGATTTTCGGGCGTGCTTCGGAGAAATACTGGCCGACGGCGCGTGAGGGAATGCCGGAACGTAATGCTTCTATTATATGTCTGGCTTCGATATCATACATCGGGATTCACCTCCTGCATAGCGATTTGGATAAGCTGGGGAATGCCTATAGAGCCTGTCCGTGCCTGTTCTGTAATTTCTCGGGCGGTTTGCTGGTTCAGTGGGGAAAGAGGGTTTTGGTTCTGCAGGCTTGCAAGGCTTTCAGAGATAGAAACAATGATGTCCGGGGTATATTCCTGCGCCGCGAACCTGTCCATGTCCACCATATCGGAGAAACGGTTGAAGCGTTCCCCCACGATTTCATTTTGTATCCGCATCCATAGCGCCTGGTAGGATTTTAGCCCGGTATTCTCATTGTCAATCAGCTCCCGGTCGAAAGCGTATACGAACATGATATTTTTCATGCTGTCGATGTCGTCGATAAGCTGTCGGATGCTCTCATAAGTATCTTCGCGTTTCATTTTTGTGTAGTGTATCGGTTCCAGGCTGGAACGGCTGATGAGGATTTCCAGATTATCAATGGCAATAAACAGCCCGGAGGAACCGCCCATACGGATAATTTCAGCCAGTGAGCGCAGCATATGCCGGGCGTTGTACCGGGTGATGCGGCTGGGGTAGAAATCCAGAGCCCTAAGCTGGGAAAGCTTTATAGTGCGGTCGCCTTCCAGCCATGCCAGAAGCAAATCACGGTTTTGTTCTTCGAGAACAGGATAACCGAGGATGCTGCCTGTAAGCATACTGCAGGCCAGGGCAAAATTATTGTCCAGCATGGGATTGTTCAGGAACATCTGGCGGAGCTGCGAGCGGATCTCGCGCTTAGTCAGCGCGTCGCCAAGGCCGTTCTGAGAAAGATAGTCAATAAATTTCATGCCTTCCGGAATGTCGCGGTAATCAAATCCCATTTCCTGTATCAGATGACGGCTGATTCCTTCCAGGCATTCCATAATGCCGCACTGACGGAAGATTTCTACGTAGATTTCTTTAAAATCGTGCATCCAGATATTTTTTGCGGAAAACTGGACGGTTTTATAATTTTCCTTTTGGGCGATAGAAGTCATCAGACGCAGAAAATGGGTTTTGCCGCTCCCCATCCGCCCGGTGATAAATTTGATTTTACTGCCGCCATACCGGATATATTCACGGAGATATTTTTCTGTCCAAAAGTCCGTGAGAAAGCGGACGCCGCAGGTAAGGCTCTCAGCCGGAAGAGCGGAGGAACAATCCGCAGTCTTCGGAATTTCGTTGAATTCTGGTTTCATAAGTCTCCTTTTTATTCATAGAAACGGATGGTGGCAAGAAACTGCTCCTGCCCATCCCTGTCCAGGATACGGATGGCCTTGCCATTATTTCGACTGGGGCCAAACTGGAACTTTCTTCCGTTCTTTGTTTCTTCTACCTCAGACATGTACAGCCTGGCTAAATCAAAGGCGAAGCTTTGCTGGTCATAGTCCCTGCGGAAGCGTCCCATAGGAGCCAGGAATTTGTACAGGCTGGTTAAGTAAATATCGGCCTGGGGCTGCTTGTTTTGCTTCAGGATGGCCATGTCATAAGCGTCGGCCAGTTCGTTGACAAAAGTAAGGGCATTGAAAGAAGCTTTGTTCAGTTTTTCCTGTCCGCCGCGTACGATTTCTACGAAGCTCTGAGGACGTACGCACTGTATTTTCTTTCTGTCAAGATATAAATCCTGGTTTTCCGTATCCAGTTTCACACGGTAAGGGAACATTTCGTAGACAGGGAAATCACCCCGGACGTCTACGCCCTTTTCCTGGCAGATTTGCAGCATCTGTTCAGCAAAATCACCGTTCTCAAAATATGACTTTGTATCAAAGCCATTAACGAATCCTATCATATTCTCCAGGGTGAAAGATACGGAAGCGGCGCTCTCCGACATGGCGTTTAAATCCCGGGCAAGGCTTTTGATATCTCCATTCTCATTTTCTTTATGAATGGCTTTAAAAAGTTTCTGCATGGATGCGATACTGTCCTTCAGGGATTTTTCAAGGGGCTGCATATCCTGGTAGAGATTTTCGTAATTCATAGATGGCGTCCTTTCTGAGTTTAATTTTCCATAAGCATTCTTGCGGTTATGTCTGGCAAGAACCTTATTGACTTTGAATAGTAACAGTATAAACGAGATAGTTAAGGTTTTCAACAATTTGTTCCAAAAACAGACAGGGTATGATAAAATCAGTTATAAAATTTGCGTAATGAGGAGCCGCTATGAAAAAAGAGCTTTATCAATGGCAGGAGGAGTGTCTGGAGCGATGGTTTTCGAATAACGGAAGAGGGATAGTGCAGGCAGTGACCGGGGCGGGAAAAACATTTCTGGCTTTGACTGCGGCTGCGCGCCTGGAGAAGCGGCTGGGCAGGAGGCTGCGTGTGAAAATCGTCGTGCCGACGGCAGCGCTGATGCGGCAGTGGAATCAGGCTTTGCGGGAATTTCTGACGGATTCATGCGGGGATAAGGGGAATTCGGGAGACATTCGGGGAGAAATCGGCCTGCGGGGCGGCGGTCACAAGGGAGAAAATGGCCGCAGGTATATGATTTATGTGATTAATTCCGCGCGGTATGAACTGGCCAGGAAGATTCTGGCAGAGCTGCGGGGCGGAGAGGCAGTGTTGCTGATTGCGGATGAATGCCATCATTATGGGAGCGGACAGAACAGTCTTATTTTTGAATTTCTTCCTTATATAAAGCCATGTGGGGAGAACTTTTTCTCGCTGGGGCTTTCGGCCACTCTCCCATCCGGAGAAGAACGACAGTACCTTTCGTCGGTGTTGGGGCGGGAAATCTACAGTTATGGGATGGAGGAGGCAGGGGCGATGCGTACGGTGTGCCGATATGATATCTTCCATATCGGCCTGGAGTTCCGGAAGGAAGAGAGGGAAGAGTATGAGGAAATCAGTGAGCAGATGTCCAGGCTTTCCCATAAGCTGCAGCAGATGTACCCGGCGCTGAGAGAGCTGGGGCAGAGGGAACGCTATGCGATGCTGTCGCAGATTACCGGCGGCGGGGATAAGAGGGCAGCAGAGGCGGCAGCGCGCTATCTGGCGCTTTCCTACAAACGAAAGAGCGTGGTCTGCCTGGCGTCCGAGAGGGTTTCCTGCGTATGTGCTTTGATAGAACGCCTGGATGTAAAGAAAGGAATCCTGATCTTTGGGGAACGTGTCAGCCAGGCGGAAGAACTGTATGGGATTTTACAGAATAAGTATCCCGGCCGGGTAGGGCGGTATCATTCGAAAATGGGGCGGCAGGCGAATAAAAATGTCCTGGAGCGGTTTTACACAGGAGAGATACATATATTGATTGCATGTAAGGCTATGGACGAGGGGGTGGATATCCCGGAGGCGTCTGTAGGGATTGTTCTGTCCGGAACGGCCTCAAAACGGCAGCGGGTGCAGCGGCTGGGGAGGATTATCCGAAAGAAGGAAGGGAAAGGCAGGGCGTCGCTGTATTATCTGCATATAGCAGACACTTCCGAGGATTCCTGCTTTCTGCCAGAGACAAAGGAGAGCCGCATTTTTGAAATAGAATACCAGCCGGGGCGGCATGGTTTTTCACATCCGATTTACGACGTGGCGGCAGAGGAGTTGATTGAAGATGCGGAAAATACAGGAATGGATAGGGAAAAAGTGGAGGAAGTCAAACGATGCCTGGAGATAGGGCAGGTAAGGGCGGATTGGATGATGGGGCAGGAGGAGATAGAGGGGAAGACTCAGGACGCAAGGAGAGTGAGGGAGAGGAATTACTGGGTGTGTATGAAGAGGATGGGGAGATTGAGGGAAAACCGGAAATAGATAAAATAGCGATAGGGGACTGTGTAGCCAGTCCCCGCAATTTAGACGAACATTCCGTCGCAAATTTTCAAAACCCTGTCTGCATAATCCGCCATCTGGCGGTCATGGGTTACCATGATAATTGTCTGGTTATATAGCCTGGCGGCTTTACTCATAAGCATCACGACCTCATTGGCATTTTCTGCGTCGAGGTTTCCGGTTGGCTCATCCGCCAGGATGACAGACGGAGAGATGCAGAGCGCCCGGGCAATGGCTGTCCGCTGTTGTTCCCCTCCTGACATTTCAGCAGGAAATCTATCCCCACAGGAGAGGATTCCCAACGTATTCATGATATCTTTTATAATGTGTTTGTTTTCCGTCCGTCCATCCAGGTGGATTGGCATTACAATATTTTCGTAAGCGGTATATTCAGGAAACAGGCTGTAATCCTGATAAATAAATCCGATTTTCCTGCGCCGGATTTCCGATAATTTCTTGTCAGAGAGCCTGCATATATTTTCGCCATCCAGCAGCACTTCACCGGCATCCGGCCGTTCCAGAGTACCCAGTATTCGGAGCAGGGTGGATTTTCCGGAGCCGCTTTTTCCTATAATGGCAGTAAATTCTCCCTGGGAAAATGTCAGGCTGCTTTTTTTCAGCGCATGTACCTTAATTTTGTCATTTCCGTAAGTTTTTGATATGTCTGAAACTTGTAAAACATAGCTCATAGTATTTCCTCCCGTTTTTTGTGCGTTTCCGCGGATTTCCAGCCAGCCAGGGTCAGGATAAAGGCCAGCAGGATTACAAAGATTATGGTGTAACTCAGACTTGTATAAGAATACAGGTTATCCAGAGTCAGCCAGTACAAATCAGAAGTATAATCCCCCAGGGATTCCGACCATTGGCAGAGCCCGGCTGTGTTCCATAGTTTTTTATTTTTCAGATAAAAGATTCCTGCCATGACGGCGTAGCTGCATGGGATACTGATGAGTATCCATAAGGACTGCCCCAAAGATTCCTTTATAAGCATGTGACGGAACATCGTATCTTCCATGCCAAGCTGTTTTAGGAGGAGATATTTCCGTTCACGGTATTGATGTTGTATCTGGTGGAAACGCAGCTCCAGCAAAAGAAAAATAAACAGTATTGTACAGAACACGATACCATAAATACATGCTTGTCGAATGTAAGAATTCCAGGTTTCCCGCAGTTCTTCAGTGTACGAAACATATTCTATATTATTTTTTTGAAAGATAGATGCCAGGCGCTTTTGTGTGGATTCAAAAGACTGATTTTTATTTAAATCGATGAAAAGCCTGTTATTCTGTAAAGTCTTGCTGTCCGCGTTTGCTACGCGGGCGGCAAGCTCCCGGGATGCAATAACTCCATAGGCAAAGTTATATCCGAAAAGCGCTTTCCATTCAAAAGAAGGATTCTCAATAACGGCCCCTATTGTTACAGGGGTGAGTCCTGACAGGGCATATTCTTTCATTTCCGTTAAATCAGGGGCCTGTAAGCTGCTGCTGGTATTTTCCTCTGGCAGATAAAAAAGAGATTCCCGGCCGACGATTTCCACTGTGTCTCCAATATGTGGCGGGGTTTCTATGGGCTTTTCAATTATTGCGGAAGCTTCCTGGCCGAACGCTAGCAGAATGATTTGCTCTCCATTTTGGAAAGCTGCTTTATCCAGTTCCGGGAGGTTATATTCTTTTTCCAGTTTCTTCAGAGTTTTGCTGTCTGTATCTTGATAACAAAACAGTGGGGTCAGTGTTTTGTTGTCATTCTTAGTCCTCCACTGCAGGCAGTGTGTTTCATCCCAAATCTGTCTGTCAATGCGGCGGATGCCGATAAGCGGCTGGATTTCTTCTTCTGCCTGTTTGCTCATCCCGTCATACATGTCATACATATAAGAGGAAGCAGCGCTCCAACTATAGGGATCGTTGGCAAAGTCGGTTCGTTCTATGAGAGTTTTCCTGTAAGATGCATGAAAATCGGAAGCGTTGTTTGCTAATTCTGCGTATTTTTGTGAAGCCTGATAGATTTTGTTGAGACATAGGATGAGAATCAGGCAGGTTGTGGCAGAGAAAAGGATAGATGCTGTCTTCTGGAATGGGTGAAGCTTTCGTTGGCGGCGAAGAAAGATGCGCGCCGTATTTTTTGCGGTTCGGCTGTCTTTCCGAAGACGTTTTATTTGACGTTTTGTGATTTCCGCACGGTTTCTTTCCAGATGTTTATCCCGGCTGGCAAGGCATGCGCATAGGACTGCGAATAAAATAGCGCCCAGGACAGCTCCCAGCTGTGAAAGAAAATCCGCAGGGTGAAATTCGAAAAAATAAGGGAGCCGGGAACCTGCGGATACTGCACAGCAGATTGCTGCACCTGCGAGGTAAGGGAGAATCATGGCGAGAAACGCATAGGGAAATGTACCATATATAGTCTCTGTTAAAGTCATAATTCGTATCTGCAGTCTGTCAGCCCCGGTGCACCGGAGGCGGTAATACCATTTCTTCCGCTGAGTAACATAAGACATCATCAAATATCCGATGGATAAAATTCCGGTAAGCAGTAAGATAAATTTGGCTGCCTGGAACATATCTCGGGAACCCCAGACCCTGTTTTCATAAGTATAGCTGTTATATACCAGCGCCTGGCTTTGTTTTAGGAATGCGGATGCGAACTCTTCCGTGTCGAGATTTTCATATAGCTTGTCCAACTGGTAGAAATGTGTGGAATATAGAGGAGTCCCTGTTTTTTGCAGCCCTTTTTCCGTTACAATGCCGTTTGGAAGCGGGTATCTGCTGAGGTGTTTCCAACTTTCAGCAAAGCTTTTTATCGTTCCCGTAAGGCGGAACGTTGTTTCATGGATGCCTTTTTCATTTTGGACAGCGACTCGTATGGTTTGTCCAAGCTCATAGCTGTAACCCAGGGTGGAGAGAGAGGACAAATCCATTGCAATTTCGTCTGGAGACTTGGGAAATCTCCCTTCATAAAGTGAGATATTTCCAAAATTCCGTACTGCAGCGTCGAGAGTTCCAAGATTTACGCCGCTGGGTTCATTCTGCCTGTCTAAAAGTTCCCCGCCAGTCTGGCAGACGCCAGACGCCGCCAGATAGGGATGCCTGAGTTCAGAGAACAGGACGCCGGATTCCTGGAAGTCTTCTACGGAGGACAGTATCCAGTCCCCATAGTTCTGGTAGTTTGTCTCCATCAGGTAGTTATCCATGATGTTCTGAAATAAAATCACGGAGGAAATAAACAGCGCAGAGAGAAAAGTCACGGCAGAAACATAGCGCATTTCTCGCTTTCTTCTCTTTAAACCTTTTAAAACCAGCTTGAGAAATATAGTCATATTTTTACGCCCCCTTTCGATGGTTCTATTTTACAGCAGGAACCTTACAGGAAGGTGACAGGCATTATATTTTTCTTTTTAAAGAATATTCGGGGAGGATAACGGAGAATGCCGCGCCTCCATCTTCATGGTTTTCGGCTTTTAGGGTTCCAAAATGTTTTTCGATAACCAGTTTTGCAAGATTCAGCCCAATCCCTGTATGGGAATTTTTCAGGGATTCCGGGATATAGAATCTGTTAAAAATATGAGGAAGATCCTTTTCGGAAAAACCTTTTCCATGATCACGTATTAGAATCTTGATACCTTCAGGCGTCTGGGAAAGGGAAACTAAAACAGGTTCTTTTGTGCCGTCATGTTCCAGACAGTTTTTCAGGATATTTAAAAAAGCTTCTTTTAACCATTCGTAATCACCGTGATACTCTATACTGTTTTCCGAAGGTGTTTCCGTTAAAATGGAAATCCGGCGTTCTCCGTCGGGAAGGATTTCCCTACATTCCATGAAAAGGTGATTTATATAGAAAGGTTCACGGTGCATGATGGTTTTGCCGGATTCCAGGCGTCCAATATCAAGAAGTATTTTTAGGAGGGATTCGATACGGTTTAAGTACAAAAAGCATGAAGAGATACGTTCGCTTTGGCTGCCCCCTGATTCTTCCAGCATGAAATCCATAGAAATAGAAATACAGCTCAGGGGCGTTTTAATCTGGTGTGCAATGTTTTCGATAAACGCCTGTATGGATTTATTTTTTTCGGACAGATATGCTTCTTTTGCATGAAGCATGTCCAACAGTTTCGCGATTTCTAATACAACGTTCTTATTCGAAAACCGATATGTTGGAAGTTGAAGTTTTTCGGTTCGGATATCCTGAATCAAAAGTTCTTCCTCGCGGTGATTTTGCCTTTTTAAGTGAAAAAACAGGCAGAGGAGAAGCAGTGCGAGGATTCCCTGAAGGCAAAAAATACCCAGGAAGGCCTTATGCCAGCCCATGTGCCGGTAAAGGTAATATCCGCCTTTTTCTGTGTATCCCAGGGAAATAAGAGCCTGCGTTCCCTTTTCGGAAGCTTCTTTGGCGATATCTTCATGAAACATATATTGCAGGGTTTCGGCACATAGTTCAGGGTTTCTTTCATACAGTTTTCCGATTACGTTTTGCTGCATTGTAATAAAAGAATTTTTTATAAAAAACAGGGAAAGAAATCCGAGAATAAGAATCAGGAGCATTACAGTTGCAAAGCCTGTTATCCAGATAGAATCTCTTTTTTTAAACATAGTCCAAACCTTCCTCTGTCTGTTTTGTAAAGCGGTAGCCAAACCCCCTGATTGTTTCGATATACTCAGCGCCGGTCTTTCTTCGCAGGCGGCTCATATTTACAGAAAGAGTATTGTCCTCTACAAATTTTCCTGAATTATCCCACAGTTTTTCTAATAGAAGTTCTCTTTTTACAATGCGGCGGGGATTCTGCATGAGAACCAGCAGAAGCTGATATTCCATTGTGCCCAGATTCAGGTTTTCCTCGTTTTTATATGCGCAGCCTTGCTGTTTATCCAGTTTGATTTCTCCGCCCCGCAGTATTTTTACGGCGTTTAAAGGATTTTGCCTGCGCAGGTTTGCCTGTATGCGGGAAATCAGTTCTGCGGCACGGAAAGGCTTTGAAATATAGTCGTCCCCACCCAGGTTCAGCCCTTTTACTACGGACTCTTCGTCGTTACACGCTGTAAGGAAAAGGATGGGTTTCAGGCTGCGCTGCCGGATATGGCGGCACAGCTGAAAGCCGTCTCCGTCCGGGAGCCAGATGTCCAGCAAAAATAAATCAATATCATCTATGTTCAGCATATAGTGCATGGCATCAGACAGGCTGGAAGACGTTATGGTGTGATATCCATGCTTTTCCAGAAGTTCTTTTATGGTTTTCTGTAAATAGAGTTCATCTTCAACAATCAGTATTCGTTTCATGTGTTTATCCTTTCCGGTGATTTTCATGTCTATACAGTCCAAAGGGAAACCACAGGCTCATTTTTTATCAGTTTAAATTAATTTTTTCATGAATACAAGATTTTCCAAGATAAAAAGTTTTCTGTTTTTTCTTGACGCTTCCTCTATAAAAGGGTTTATAATAACCCCGGAAGGAGTGGAATGCCTGTTTTTTGAATGGAGAAAACTATGCTGTAAAGGGCGGAAACAGGCAGGAATCGTATTATGGAAAAGAATCTGACATCTGGAAGTGTATTTAAAAATATTGTATATTTTTCGTTACCGTATCTGCTATCATACTTTTTGCAGACTTTGTACGGAATGGCAGATTTGTTTATTGTGGGGCAATTTCATGGCGTTGAGGATATAACGGCGGTTTCGGTGGGAAGCCAGGTAATGCACATGCTGACGGTTATGATAGTGGGGCTGGCTATGGGCGCTACCGTAACGATAGGAAAGGCAGTCGGGGCGAAGCGGCAGGAGGAGGCATCCCTTGCAGTGGGGAATACGGCGTCCCTATTTATGGGAGTGTCGGCTGTGGCTACGGTGCTGCTGCTTTTTCTGGTAAAGCCGATTGTAGCGGTGATGTCTACCCCGGAGGAGGCAGTTTCCGGTACAGCGCTTTATCTTACGATTTGTTTTGTGGGTATTCCGTTTATTACGGCTTACAATATTATCAGTTCGATTTTCCGCGGGCTTGGGGATTCAAAAAGCCCGATGTATTTTGTTGCCGTTGCATGTGCGGCGAATATTGCGCTGGATTATCTGTTTATCGGCGTGTTTAGGCTGGGGGCGGCGGGAGCCGCGCTGGGAACTACGCTGTCCCAGACAATCAGTGTGATGATTGCATTAGCCGCTATCCGGAGGCAGAAGACGGGGCTGGCGCTGAAGAAAAAGTATTTCAGGCCGCAGGCAGGAATGATGGGGCAGATTTTGAAAATCGGCATTCCGGTTGCCATACAGGATGGGTTTATCCAGATTGCGTTTATCGTAATTACAGTCATAGCGAACCGCAGGGGTCTGAATGACGCGGCGGCTGTCGGGATTGTGGAAAAAATCATAGGAATCGTGTTCCTGGTGCCATCGACTATGCTTTCTACAGTTTCCGCGCTCTCCGCACAGAATATCGGGGCGGGGAAGCATGGGCGGGCGGTTCTTACACTGCGCTACGCGGTTTTTCTGGCGGCGGGCTTCGGGCTGGCGGTATCGGTGCTGGTACAGTGGATTGCCGAGCCGGTTGTCGGGATGTTTACCGATGAAGCGCAGGCGGTTGTTCTGGGCGGTCAGTATCTGAGGAGCTATATCTGGGACTGTATGTTTGCCGGGATGCATTTTAGCTTCAGCGGGTATTTTTGTGCCTATGGTATGTCGGGGATTTCCTTTTTACATAATTTTTTGTCCATTGTCTGTGTGCGCATTCCCGGCGCGTACCTGGCGTCGAAATATTTTGCGGACACGCTGTTCCCGATGGGGATGGCGGCGCCGGGAGGGTCTTTGTTGTCGGTGGCTGTATGCGTGATAGCGTTTGTGTGGATGAGGCGCCGGGACGGGAGGTTAAAAACCGGAAAAGAACATGGAAATATTTTGTGATATTCGTTATACTAAAAGAAAATGGCATAAGAGAGGAAGTGATTTTGTGACAAGGACAGTAGGCATTGGGCATCAGGATTTCGGGGATTTGAGAAAAAACGGATGGTTTTATATCGATAAAACAAATTTTATCAAAGAATGGTGGGAGAATGCGGACAGCGTAACGCTCATTACCCGTCCCAGGCGCTTTGGGAAGACATTGAATATGAGTATGCTGGAGCAGTTCTTTTCAGTGAAATATGCAGGACGGGGCGATTTGTTTGAGGGGCTTTCTATCTGGGAAGAGGAGAAGTACCGGACATTACAGGGAAGTTACCCGGTTATCAGTCTTTCTTTTGCAAATGTAAAAGAGAGGAATTATGAGATGACAAAGCAGAGAATCAGCCAGATTCTGACGGATTTGTATAATAAGAATTATTTTCTGCTGGAAACGGGCCTGCTCACGGAGGAGGAGCAGAAATATTTCCGGAGTATTTCTATGGATATGGCAGAGGTATCGGCTACGATAGCAATCCACAAGATGGCGGATTTTTTGAGCCGTTATTATGGGAAAAAGGTTATTATCCTTTTGGATGAGTATGACACGCCGATGCAGGAAGCTTATGTAAATGGTTTCTGGGACGATATGGTTTCTTTTACCAGAAATATGTTCAATGCTGCGTTTAAGACGAATCCTTATCTGGAGCGCGCAGTTATGACAGGGATTACAAGAGTGAGTAAGGAATCTATTTTTTCAGATTTAAATAATCTGGAGGTCGTAACGACTACTTCAAAAAAATATGAGGATAGCTTTGGATTTACAGAAGAAGAAGTATTTCAGGCATTAGATGAGTTTGGATTGCCTGAGATGAAAAAGGATGTGAAGAGATGGTATGATGGATTTACGTTTGGGGACAAAGCAGATATTTATAATCCCTGGTCGATTTTGAATTACCTGGATAAAAAAAGATTAACGACTTACTGGGCAAACACCAGCTCCAACAGCCTGGCCGGAAAAATAATCCGAGAGGGAGATGGAAAGATTAAGCAGACTTTCGAAAGGCTTTTGCAGGGAGAAGCTATGGAAATATTTTTGGATGAGCAGATTGTCTATAATCAGCTTTCAGGAAATGAAAACGCTATCTGGAGCCTGCTTCTTGCCAGCGGTTATCTGAAAGTGGTGAGGACGGAGTTTACAGAAGCGGAGGGAAGGACGAAATACTGGCTGGCTTTGACAAACAGGGAAGTCAAGCTGATGTTTGAAAACATGATCCGCGGATGGTTTTCGGAGAGGGATGGGAACTATAATGATTTTGTTAAGGCGATGCTTCTTGGCGACCTGGACGCGATGAATGAGTATATGAACAGGGTGACGCTGAATATATTCAGCTGTTTTGACACGGGGAAAAGCGCTTACGGCGCAGAGCCGGAGAAGTTTTATCATGGGTTCGTGCTGGGGCTGATGGTGGATTTGAGCGAAAGATATCTCCTCACTTCAAACAGGGAAAGCGGGTTCGGCAGATATGATGTGATGCTGGAGCCGAAGAAAGAAAACGACGATGCGATTATCCTGGAGTTTAAAGTATTCCAGCCGAGAAAGGAACAGAGCCTGGAAGATACGGCCGCGGCCGCGCTGAAGCAGATAGAGGAAAAGGACTATGCCGCTGTGCTGCGGGCGAAAGGAATTGCGCAGGAGAGGATAAGGAAGTACGGGGTGGCATTCCAGGGGAAGGAAGTGCTGATAGAGGGAATGTAAGTCCGCCCACTGCTCTGTCACCCAGAATACCAGCGTACCGTTTTCAGTCATTTTTCCCATCAATCAGGTAATCGTAGGAAACATGGAAAAGTTCTGAAAAAGCTTTTAACTCCAGGTCAGTGACATATCGCTTGTTTGTTTCAATCCGGGTAATGACGTTTTTGTCAATGTCGTATCCGGCGAGCTGCAGCCGATAGGCAAGAGCGCGCTGTGACAGCCCGTCTCTTTTGCGCAGTTCAATAAGGCGGGAGCCGACAAGATTTTTTTCACCGGAAGCGGTTCTTGGTTTTGGCATCTATCTGTCCTTTCCTGCAAAAAGCATTCGTCTCACTTTTTGCACTTTTTTATTAATTTTACCTGGTAGTAAGGATAGGAGCGGTTGTAGAAGTGAGACAAGAGATTCTTCATCAAGAGTTTTGCGCATAAGCATATCTTTTATGCCATTTGCGCAGAATGTACAATCGATGCAGACAGCAGTCGGAAAGTGCGATAAATATAGAAGAACACATAGAAACGTATGCGGCAGACGGGGAAGAACCTGTCTGCCGTATTTCATCCCGCATAGAGAAATTTATACAATAAGATACATATTAAAAAGCTTTGGTGAAAAAAGTATGTTCTCTATGGAAAAGTAAGAATGGATTGGGTATAATGAAAAAAAGGCTTTCGGGATATTTCGGATAGAAGGAATGGGCAGAGGCGAAAATGGAGGGAAGTGATTCTATGGCAAAGACGATAGCAATCGGGCGGCAGGACTTTGAAAGAATGAGGACGAGAAATGTTTTCTATATTGATAAAACAGACTTTATCCGCGAATGGTGGGAAGCAGAAGATGAAGTGACCCTGATTACCCGTCCGAGGAGATTCGGAAAGACGCTGAATATGAGCATGACGGAACAGTTCTTCTCTGTAGACTATGCGGGACGGGGAGATTTGTTTGAGGGGCTTTCCATCTGGGAAGATGAGAAATACAGGAAGCTCCAGGGGACGTATCCGGTTATCAGCCTTTCTTTTGCGAATGTGAAAGAAGGGACTTATGAAATGACAAAACAGGGAATCTGCCGGGTTCTGACGGATTTGTACAATAAAAAGTATTTTCTGTTGAAAACAGGTCTGCTGACGGAGGAAGAGCAGGAGTATTTCCGAAGTATTTCTATGAATATGTCAGAGGTGACAGCGGCAGTCGCCGTTCATAAGATGTCAGATTTTTTAAGCCGCTATTATGGGAAAAAGGTCATCATTCTCCTGGACGAGTATGATACGCCGCTGCAGGAAGCATATGTAGGCGGATACTGGGAGAAGATGACAGAGTTTATCCGTGGGCTTTTTAATTCCACATTTAAGACGAACCCTTGTCTGGAGCGGGCGGTTATGACAGGGATTACCAGAGTAAGCAAGGAATCTATCTTTTCAGATTTGAATAACCTGAATGTCGTGACAATTACTTCAAATGAATATGCGGACAGCTTTGGGTTTACGGAGGAAGAAGTTTTTTGCGCACTGGATGAATATGGGATGTCTGAAAAGAAAATGGAAGTAAAGCAGTGGTACGATGGCTTTACGTTCGGAAACGTTACAGATATTTATAATCCCTGGTCAATTCTCAACTATTTGAGCAAGAAGAGACTGGCGGCTTACTGGGCGAATACTAGCTCAAACAGCCTTGCAGGGAAACTGATTCGCGAGGGGGATAAGGGAATCAAAACTTCTTTTGAGAATTTGATGCAGGGAAAATCCATATGCGCGGAAATAGACGAGCAGATTGTGTACAGCCAACTGGACAGCGACGGGCAGGCAGTATGGAGCCTCCTGCTTGCCGCCGGGTATCTGAAAGTGAAGCAGTTTAACGCGTATGAGACAGAGTTTGGAGACTGGAAGGAAGAGTATGAGCTGGAGCTGACGAACTTTGAAGTAAAGACCATGTTCCGGGGGATGGTGCGCAGGTGGTTCGGGAGCGTCTCTTATGCATACAATGATTTTATCAAAGCGCTGCTTCTTGGAGATTTAGATGCGATGAACGAATACATGAATACGGTGGCGGCCGTAACATTCAGTTCTTTTGATACAGGGAAGAACCCGTCCCGGCAGGAACCGGAAAGGTTTTATCATGGCTTTGTCCTGGGACTGATGGTAGATCTGTCCGGGCGGTATGTGCTGACTTCCAACAGGGAAAGCGGATTCGGAAGATATGACGTGATGCTGGAGCCGCTTCAGGAAACTGATGATGCGTTTATACTGGAATTTAAAATACACCAGCCGGCGAAGGAGAAGAGCATGGAAGATACCGTCCAGGCGGCGCTCAGGCAGATAGAGGAAAAGGACTACGCTGCCGCGCTCCGTTCGAAAGGAATCCCGGAGGAGAGGATACGGAAGTACGGATTTGCGTTTCGGGGGAAGGAAGTACTGATTGGAAACAGAATAGAAACAGAATAGAAGCCCGAATCCTATGCTTTGCAGAAAGCTCCTGTGATACAATGAATAAAAACAAACACAGGAGAGGCTTTATGGGTTATCAAATGGCAGAGGAAGATATCTGGGCATAGCAAGGAATATTTAGTATCAGAAGAGTATGGAAAAGGAACGGTGAAAAATATCTGGGGGATATCCGTTCCTTTTTTGTGTGGGCTTTGGGAAGATTATAGTTTAATCTTTGGCTTGTATTTAAAGAAGATTTTTATTATAATCAGCTTATGGATATCCTAAGAATTTTCTTTTGAAAACAACCAGAATGGATTAATGATAAAAATAAAAAAGGAAGATAATGTGATGCAAAATGATAAATATTTTTTAACATATAATCAACAGATGAGAAAATTAAGAAATGATAAAAAAATAGAATGTCTTGGATCGAAACATAAGCAAATACTTGTGCGAACAGGGTATTTTAACATTATAAATGGATATAAAATGCCGTTTGTTTCTGGTAATGATTCAAAAGGTAAACATATTTATCTTCCTCAAACAACAATAGATCAAATGTATTTAGTAAAGCAATTTGATGATAATCTCCGTTCGTTATTGCTTAAATATATAACTCAGGTCGAAGAGGAAGTGAGAACTCTTACAGGTTATCGTTTTGATAAAGTAAACAACAATGGAGGCATTACGTGGTACGATACAAATGCTTACAATCCTTCGAGTTCCCTGCAAAATAAAATGAGCACAATATCTTCTGCATATAGTGAACTTAGCAGAAGTCAATTAGATTATGTTAAATTTTATATGTCAAACCATAAACAAATACCTACGTGGATTATGTTGAAGGTCGTAAATTTTTCGACATTTATTTCTGTTCTCCAGTATAGTAAGCCTGAAGTAACACATTCTATTTGTAAATTGTATAACATGTTTGATAATAATGGTTTACCTAATGTGAAATTGCTGATTGGAAGTCTGCATTGGATGCGAAAAGTAAGAAATGCCTGTGCGCATAATGAACGTATCTATTGTTTATCTCGGTCAAATGATGGCAGACGGCATTCTGGGAGGATATTTGAGAAATATTTTCAGGAATTGCGTCAATCTTATCACAATGACCATGAACAGAGAATTTTTGACCTGGTTGTATATCTCAAATATTACTTGCCTCAGAAAGAGTATAAAACATTTATTGAAGAAATTTATGCAATGTTATCTGCGTTGGAACGGGGGATTCATCCCAATGCTTTTGCAAACATCCGAGGAAAGATAGGAATACGAAATTTAGATGATTTGCGAATTTTAGAAGCTTTTCCCAAACCTGATATAAATTATAATAGTTTTGATAAGTAAATGTTTTTTCGTAAATATTCGTGAATATTTTTTCTAAATTTTACTTGAAATATTTTTGGGCATATGGTAGTATACTGATACAGAGATAGCCGTATTGATTGCGGCTGAAAAACACTCGCGTGTTTTATTGCGCGGGTGTTTTTTGCGCGCATAGATATCTTTATGCCATTTGCGCAAAATGCACAATCAGTACAGGTAGCAAGTGCAAAGTCCTGGGTTAAACTGTTACAGAAAGTGCGATAAAATACGCTTTCATAATTGACTATGCTTCTTAAAAAGGCTATAGTACATGATAGGAACTATACAGACAGAGAAAGCAAAGGAGAGGGAGAAAGATGAGGAAAAACAAAAGAACATTTCAGCCAGCGGTAAGGCGACTTCTGTCCGCGGCGCTGGCGGCGGTCATGGCGGCTGTGCTGGCGCTATCCCCGCTTCCGGCGGCGATGCCGGAGAACGTAGCAGAAAACGCAGAAGCGGCGGACGTTACGCTGAAAAACCCCCGCATCGTCCCGGACGCCAGCATGAAAGCGGGGCAGAAGGTGACCTGGGACTGCGTGTGGTTCGGGAGTTATCCACAGGCGGAAGTGATACCAAACGGCGTGGAATATACGGCTCTGGACGCCAGCCTGCGGCGGGACGGGGACGTTATCGTGTCGGACAGCGTGTACCGTGCGCTGCAAAGTGCATCCGGCTGGGATGATAATAACGATATCACACTGAACGGGGAAAAGTACCGGAGGCTGAAAGAGGAAGATACGAATTTCGTAACCCCCGATGACGGCGACTGCTATCACTGGAGCAGCAGCACAGTCTACCACTACTTCAAATATGAGCCAATCAAGTGGCGGGTGCTACATACGGACGGAAACGAGGCGCTGCTCCTGTCGGACGTGGCGCTGGACGGCCAGAAGTACCATATTGAATGGGAAGACGTCACCTGGGAGACGAGCATCATACGGAGCTGGCTGAACGGTTACGGGGCGGGGAGTAACCAGCAGTCCGTGGACTACAGACGGAAGAATTTTATCGGCAGCGCGTTTACCGCATCCGAGCAGGCGGCAATCGCAAATTCATATCTGGAGAATGCCGACAACATAGAATATGGAACAAACGGAGGAAACGCTACCAAGGACAAAATCTTTCTGCTCTCCGAGTCGGATGTGTGGAATACAGACAGGGCAAAATCCTATGGGTTTGTAAAGAATGGAGATACAAGGGACGAAGCCCGCCGCTGCCAGAGCAGCACCTATGCAAAGGCGATGGGAGTGTGGAGCTATAGCGATACATCTTATGCCGGAAACTGCTTCTGGTGGCTGCGGTCGCCGGGCGGTAATTCAATCAATGCGATTTACGTCGACTGCGACGGCAGGGTCATCAGTCATGGCTACTATGTCGGTAACTATGGTGACAGCGCGCGGTTGGCTTTGAATCTGAATCTTTCATCTTCGAATCTCTATACCTATGCGGGGACGGTATGTTCCGACGGGACAGATGCGGAGGTGGGCGGCGCGGTTTTCCCCGGGGAGAATACGCCGGAGGCTCCCTTAAAAAAGCTGACGCTTACCGTATACGAGAATCATGAGAAAAATCCGGAGAAGGGCGTAAAGTATGGGCTGTCGAAAGGTGCCAGGGTTTCGGCGGGAACGGCGAAGTATGAAACTGGAACAGACGGCGTCGCGGAGACGGCAGAGGGAAGCTGGAGCGAGGCGGTGATTTCGAAGAAGGGCTATTCGACGCGGTGGATTTCGAAAAAGCGGCTGAAGCAGTCCCGGAAAGTTTACCTGCAGCCGTCGGCGGAGAAGCCGGTGATCAATGCCGTATGGATAGGGAATACGGATGTGATGAATGAAGAATATGCCGTAGACCTGCTGAAGTCTGACGCGGTTACTCTGGAAGCGGAGATTGACTGGGGAAAACATGGCTATGGAAAGGTCGAGCTGGCGCAGAAAGGCGCAAAGCAGACGTTTTCCAATGGGACGCTCCGGATGGTTCTCAAGAATAAGTTTGATGTGAGCGATACGATTTACCTGCGCGCCACGGATGATAAGGGGAATGTATCCGTGCGGGAGCTGAAGCTGAAAGCCGACGGCGCAGTACCCGCCTGGGCGAACGGAATAAAATTTTCCATTGACAGTAAGATAGGAATCACCCTGCCTAAGAGCTGGCCGTTTGTCGGCGGCGCGAAGGTCGGGCTGGACGTGGTGAATTTTCTTCCGGTGTCTGTGGGGGTAGAAGATAATAAGGTGTATGCGACGATAGGGATTGATGTGGCGCAATATACAAAATCAGATAAATATGCCACGAATGCGGCGAGCAAAAGCAGGGCGCATGTGCCGAATACGGAAACGAAACTTTTGTGGCAGAATATAAAAGATGCGGTAAAACAAAAAGACCGTAAAAAGACGCTGGAAAAGCTGAAAAATATAAAAAGTACGTATGGGACTGCGATGAAATATCCGCAGGGTTCCTTTGGCTTTTCAGCAGATTTTACGATTATCGGCTATCTGGAAGGCTATGTCACGCCGCAGGGAAGCTTTGAATTTCTGGATGGGAAGGTAATCTTTAGCCCGTCGGTTTCCTGGGACTGGTCCGGGCAGTTTGCCATCGGACCTGTACCGTGCTATTGGGAAGCCCAGATTAAAGGGGAAGCCGAGGCGAAGTGGAATGTATACCGCAGCGCGCAGGCGAAGGGCTTTCTGCCTGCAGGAGAGTTGGAAGCCACTGTGTCAGGCAGCGTAGGGGCAGGCGTCGGCATTAATAAAGTTGCAACGATCGGCGGGGGAGGGAAACTGGCGTTTAAACCGTATGTAAAGATTTCTCCAGCAAGCCCTTATTTCAGCATGAAGACGTCGATTAACGCCTACTTTAAAGCGAAGCTGGGATTTTTTGAATACCGGCATGATTTTGAGCCGATAAAGGAATGGTTTGTGGAATATCCCGCGACGAAAAAAGCGAGGGCTGTCTCCGAAGAGGCGGACGTCTTTGCCTGGTATGACGCTGGGCTGTACCAGGCGCAGGATTTGAGCTACCTGGAGAAAGGCTCGGAATTTCTGGCGAACCGGAAGAGCACCGTAAAGAGCCGCGCCGCGGAAAGCAGCGGGGAGACAGTTTTCAAGACGAATACATATGCGGAGTCAGCGCCGAAGCTGGCGGCTTTTTCAGACGGAAGTAAAATCGCGGTATGGATAGACAGCGGCAGCAGCGCTGTCAACGATATCTGCCTGTACTATTCGTATTTTGACGGTTCCGCGTGGTCGGAGCCGCGGCCTGTAGAGGGGGACGGCACCGTAGACTTCCAGCCGGAGCTGGCTGTGATAGATGATGTGGCTTATGTCGTATGGCAGGACGGAAGGCGGGCATTTGGCGAGGGCGACACGCTGGATACTATGGCATATGGCATGGGGATTTCCGCAGCGGTATTCGACAGGGAGGAAAGGAGCTTCCGGGTATCAGAACTGGAGGAAGGAAACAACGGGCTGTGCATGACGCCGAAGGTCTGCGGTGGAAACGGAGAGGTGGCAGTCCTGTGGCTGAATAACAGCATGTACGACTGGTTCGGGATGAGAGGGAAAAACGCTGTCTGGGCAAGCCGCTTTGACGGCAGCTCCTGGAGCGCGCCGGGGTGCATGTATGAAGATTTGGGTTCTGTTTCCGGCTTTACGGCGGGGTATGCAGACGGAGAGCTGAGCGCCGCGTGGTGCGAGGACTCCGATAATGATCCGAATACGACCGAAGACCTTGTAGTTTATCTGGACGGCGATACGCTTGAGGAAGCGGAAGACGCCGCGCAGGTTTCCGCCCCGCTCATGGAAGGGGGAAGCCTGTACTGGTACCAGGACGGCACGGTGATGTGCCGGGAGCAGATTTACGGAAGTGAAGGGACGGCTGTCACAGAAAAAGGGGTGATAGCCACCGACAACTTCCGGGTAGTCTGCGATGGGGAAAACAGGGCGGTCGTCTATCCAGTTTCGGACGGCCTGTCCTGTGAGCTGTACGGCGTATTTTATGATTCAGAATCCGGGAAATGGGGGTCTCCGAAGGCTTTGACAGATTTCGGAAAGAGCATTTCCGGTTTCAGCGGGGCATGGACGGAAAGCGGCATGGAGCTTTTGCTGAACCGTATAGATGTGACGGGAGACTATGAAGCGGAAGAGCCTTATGGCACGGCGAACCTGGCGCTGCTTGCGGTGGGGCAAAGCTGCGACATCGGGATAGAGGAGATTACGGCAGACGCCGGAACGATTCTTCCGGGCGCTCAGACCCTGTTCCGTGTCGAAATGAAGAACCACGGGAACAAAGCCGGGAATTATAAAATAAACATTTTAGACAGCGAGGGGAACATCCTTAGCAGCATGGAAGCTCAGGACGCCCTGCTTCCGGGACAGACGCAGACGTTCACATATCCATATAAGATTCTGGAAGAGCAGATAGGGACAAGGCTTACCTTTGAAGCAGAGGAGCGCGCCGGACAGGATGCGGATACCGCAAACAACAGGAAAGAGTTTACCCTGGATTACCGTGATATCAGTGCGGAAGGAACCGGATGGGGGGCAAAAGAGGACGGCGGCGTCTGCATTTACACGACAGTGGTAAACAGAGGATATCATACAGAAACAGGCGTCCGGGTAAACCTCCGGGAAACGTCGGCAGAGGGTTCTGTCGTTGACAGTATGGAGGTGGGAGAGCTGGAGTCCTTTGACAGCCGCTACGCGGCGTTCCATGTCCCCTATGAGAAGGATAAGGTGTATTATGTGGAAGTATCTGCGCCGGAAGAGGACGGACAGACCGGAAACAATGCAGACTTTGTCGTACTGGACAGCGCCGTATATGAAAAAGCCTCCCAGAGACAGCTTTATGAGCTGAAGGTTTCCAAGACAAAGACTGTTTACACAGAGGGGGAAGCGTTTACATCCTCTGATCTGATAGTAAAGGCGCGGTATGCGGACGGGACAGAAGAGGACGTCACCAAAGCGGCGAAGCTCGATGCTTCCGGGGTGAACATGAAAAAGGCGGGCGTTTATACCTGTACCGTCTCCTACGGAGGGAAAACGGCGGTGTTTAAAGTTACGGTCAAAGCAAAAGAGCAGGCGAACGCCCCCAGGCCAACCGTGAAACCGCCAGTTAAGAAAAAGATCACAACGCTCCAGATAAAAGCGAAGAAAAACGCTAAAAAGATTACCGTCAAAACAATGAAAAAGAGCAAGGTGAAAATAACGCTCAATAAGAAAATCCTTATAAAAGGCAGGAGAAAAGTAAAATCCATCACGATATCACCGTCTAAGAACAAAACAGGGAAAATCGTGCTGAAGCTCTCAAAACGCCTGCCCAAAAAGACAGTGATAAAAGTCCAGGTGAGCAGGCCGGGGTATGTGACGAAGAAAAGGACAGTAAAAATTAAATAAGCATCGTAACAGTTCAGCCCAGGACTTTGCACTTGCTGCAAAGTCTGTGAGAATGTGTAAATTCAGCCAGAGAATCCAGCCCTTTGCGAACAGCAAACTTTAAATGGGCTGGATTCCGTAACAGTGAAGCCGAAGGCTGAACTGTTACTAAGCATCTGGATTTGGCTTAATGATTTTCTATACATTTGCCTGGGGTTGTGCTATATTAAATATAGAGAAACTAAGTAACATAGTATAGCTATTTGTGCAAAATCAAACACCGTTTGGTTTTGCACGACACGGGGAATGGATATGCCTGCTTGCATGTGTGGGCGGAAAGGGAGGGATTTATGAATAAGGTATTAAAAAAAGCGGTGGCAGCAGTTATGGCAGTCGCTTTGGTTTTGGGAGGAGTAATGTTTCATCCTGCTCCTAATCTACAGGCGAAAGCAAAGAAAGTGCGTATTGCCAAATCAGCAAAGGTGACGGTTGGGAAAACTGTCAAGGTAAAATTAAAGAACAATAGGAAAAAAGTTAAGTGGAAGGTTATAGCAGGTAAAAAAAGAATTAAAATCGTAAAGAAATCAAAAACATATGCGGCAGTAAAAGGGCTTAAAAAGGGTAAGTCAAAAATTCAGGCGGTAATCGGAAAGAAAAAATACACATGTAAAGTGACGGTTGTGGCTAAAAAGAAACCGTCAGTATCGCCAAATGAAGCAAAAACGGATGAGGGGGGATATTCCTATGAGGTGATTCCGCTTATGCCGCCGTTTAATTCATATTTTTACATTAAGACAAATAATCCGGATCCTGACTCATTCCGGTTTGTGGATAAGGAGACTAAATATGCGGATAAAGGTAAGACGGGAAGCGTAACCCCGACGGACACTGTTTTTTCTGATGTAAAATACGAAAATATTAAGACGAAGAGGGTTAAGGGAGGATATATTGCAGAAGGACGCGAGACAGATGGCGGAAAACTAAGTCTTCAGGTAGGAAAAGTAACAGGAACACATTCGGTTTACAATATAACAACAGGCGAGACGACCATAGAAAAAGACTATGAATATAAAGATACTAAGGCCACGGTTCAAGTTGCCGGGCTTAAGGATGTTGTCGATTATTTGATATCAACTTATGGAGACAGCAGGAAGCCATATTTTGATAATCTATCGGGAATCCAGAGTGGCTTTAGCAGCGAATCCCTTTATAGCGGCGTATATGTGCTGGGCGAGCAGAAAAAGAGTACAGCAGCGCCATACTACGGTCTTTCGACTTCACCGCATGTGGACCAGGCTTTTTATATTCAGAGCCCATATTACAGGGCTGACAGCAAGTCCATGCTCGTATCAGCGCTGCATCCAATGAAATGTGACTCGATAGGTTTTCCGTCCGTGATGATGTCGGTTGCTAAGAAACTTAACAGCGCAGTGACCGTTGAGTGGTCTTCTTCGGCACATTATCTTGTAGATGTAACCTATAACGGCGAAACCAGGTCCTATGGCGGCCAGGGTTCAGGCAAAGGACAGGGAATCCATGCCAATCAGATTAAATATTGGTATTCATTTGACGGTTCCGGCGGGGATGCTTACAGGAAGCGTAACCTAAAGGACGTCGCGGCAATGATCCGGGAGTACAGCGCAATGGAAGTTCCGAAAGAACCTACAGACCAGCCGGAGCTTACATGGGCGTCTGTTCGGCAGACAGTCGGCAAAGAGGGAAGCTATGTAAAGCTTACGCTGCTGACCTCAATATTTGGGGGAAGTGCAGACGGCTATACATTTATGTATGATAATGGCAGTACCAGCGAAGGCTTTCAGGGCTGGGGATCCGTCGGACATTTTTCAAATGCGTGGTATGACGGAAGGTATTTTAATAAATGGGAGTATTATTATCCTGGCGCCAAATTCGAGGATACCGTTGAAACGGAGTCGCCTTCTATCATCATGAAAGATGTAAGCATCAAGCTTCCTGATGACGGAAAAACCTATTATTATAATTACGATGCGATGGATGAGGTAAGCAGATATAATGCTGAGACAGGTGTGTGGAGTGGTTTTACGACGTATTACTATGATTCCGGAAGCCAGACATGGAAGGCAGATATTCTCAATCGTATAAAGTATCGGGAAGAATATAATTACAAGGATATAGAGGATCAGAACTTTATTGACGCCTGTACGATTACAAGGGATGAGGCGCTTGCTATGAATCTGGATGCTAATACCGATAAAGAACCGGAGAATTATTACATCTATGATCGCGTGACCCGTCCGGGGACTTACCACAGCGCGGGGAATTGAGGTAACAGTTCAGCCCAGGACTTTGCACTTGCTGCAAAGTCCGTGAGAATGCGTAAATTCAGCCGGAGAATCCAGCCC
>NZ_CALPCM010000021.1:0-47685 GCF_943193015.1 Hominisplanchenecus murintestinalis | reverse complement strand
ATCCAGCCCTTTGCGAACAGCAAACTTTAAATGGGCTGGATTCCGTAACAGTGAAGCCGCAGGCTGAACTGTTACGAGCAGTTCTGTCAAGCCGAACTGTTACTTGAAAATAGCCTCTAAATCCGATATACTAAAACCCGACAAAAAGTTACTGTAAAACAATTATAACAGCGAGGTAAACATATGGCAGGATCAACATTTGGGAATATATTCAAAATCACAACCTGGGGAGAATCTCATGGCAGAGGCGTAGGTGTGGTAGTAGACGGCTGCCCCGCCGGGCTTCCACTGGACGAATCAGATATCCAGAAATATCTGGACAGGAGAAAACCAGGACAAAGCCGTTACTCTACTCCCCGCAAGGAAGAAGACACCGTTGAAATTCTTTCCGGCATATTTGAAGGAAAAACCACAGGAACCCCTATTTCTATGACTGTATACAACAAATCTCAGCGTTCCAGAGACTACAGCGGCATTGCCGGGTATTACCGCCCGGGACACGCCGACCTCACTTATGACATGAAATACGGATTCCGCGATTACCGGGGCGGAGGCCGCTCCTCTGGCCGGGAAACCATCGGGCGCGTAGCTGCCGGAGCCATCGCCTGCAAAGTCCTGAACCAGCTCGGTATCCGGATTCTAACCTATACAAAAGCCATCGGGCCCATAGAAATCACTCCGGAAAACTTCGATATCCACCAGATTTCAGAATCCCCTCTCTATATGCCAGATTCCCAAGCAGCCGAAAAGGCGGCTCATTATCTGGAAGAATGCATACGCTCTCAGGACTCTTCCGGAGGAGTCATCGAATGTGTAGTGGACGGAATGAAGCCTGGTATCGGAGACCCTTCTTTTGAAAAACTCAGCGCTAATCTCGCAAAGGCCGTATGCTCCATCGGCGCCGTAAAGGGCTTTGAAATCGGCGATGGCATGGCAGCGGCTAAAGCCAAGGGTTCCCAAAACAATGACCAATATGCCCTTTCTCCTGAAGGCGACATTCAAAAACTTACAAACCATTCGGGCGGTATTCTAGGCGGAATCAGCGATGGCAGCCAAATTATCCTGCGTGCCGGTATTAAACCAACCCCTTCTATTTCCCAAAAACAGTCTACCGTTACAAAAAGCGGACAGACTGTCCAAATAGAAGTAAAAGGCCGCCATGACCCCATCATTGTTCCCCGTGCCGTAGTCGTAGTGGAATCCATGGTTGCTTTGACTCTGCTGGATATGATGTTCACAAGCATCAATTCCAACATGGACAACCTAATCCGCTTTTTTTCCTAAACGAACTGCCGCCAGACATCCTGTATCCAGAAACATTTTAAAGGCAGCGCAAACGAACATTCTCTCGCTTGCGCTGCCTTTTGCTAAAGCTTTTCTCCCTACTCTTCCACTCTGGAAATCAGAATGCAGTTTGGCGTATCCACTTTAATCGGCCGCCCTTTCTGGACAATAATTTTCTTTTCATAATCAATGCGGAAAAAGCGTATCTCATTAGATTCATGATTCAACACCACTAACGTTCGCTCATCCGGAAATACCTCTAAATCCTTCGGATACTTTCCGCTGATCGGCAGAATACAAAGTTTCTCCAACATTCCTGTTTCCGGATCAATTTTAAAAATCCCGGCGCTGTTTTCCCCTGCTGTAGAACAGTAGAGATATCTGCCGCTTGGGGATATCCTGAGCCCGGATGCGGCACATCCTCCCTCTTTCTCATCCATCACCGTGCTTACCTTCTGAATCAAATCAAACTGAGGAGACTTGCCCGCACCATCATAAGAATAAACTAAAATCTCATTGCTCAGCTCACAAATGACATATGCAAACCGCCCGTCCTGGCTAAAACGAAGCAGCCTTGGTCCCGATTCCAGCTTACAGCGCACAATATCATACAGCTTCAGCTTTCCGGTGGTGGGATGAACCGTATAAAGCTTTATCTGATCAATGCCATTATCCACTACACACAGGTACTTTCCATCCGGTGTCGGTGTCGCACAGCTTACATGCGGCCTGAAGTTCCGCTCAGCCACGCTCCCCAGCCCTTTATGGAAAATCCCGTCCATGACCGAACCAAGCCTTCCGTCTCTGTGGATGCGCACAACTGTAATCTTTCCATCATGATAACCTCCCACAAACAGACGGTTTCCCTCTAAATTTGTAGAAAGGAAACATCCCCGCATTCCATCAATCCCCACTTTATTTATCGGTGTCAAATCGCCGTTCTCATCAATTTTTAAAACTTCCACACCCTCATCCGCTATGGAATATAGATATTTTCCGTTATTTGATTTCGTAATATGGGAGGCATTATTTACAGGAACCACTTCACGCTCCTTCATATGCCCTTCCTCTACATCCAAATCGTACACATGAATTCCTATGCTGCTCCCGTGGGTATAAGTGCCCACATATGCCACATATTTGTCCTGTCCCATTTTCTATTCCCCTCCTTCGCATATTCAGTAATCTAAGATGTACTTATTTTAACACAGAAAAAATCTATTGACAACTCCTGCATCTTGCGTATAATCAGATATAACGCTTGTTTATTGATACTAAACTCAAAGTTTATTTTTGCTGTTCTACAGCACGAAAGGCGGTTTACATGGACATTGGATTAAAGCTGAAAGAACTGCGCACTGCTTTACGGCTGACTCAGGAGGAACTGGCAGACCGCGCCGAGCTGTCGAAAGGTTTTATCTCCCAGCTTGAGCACAATCTGACCTCCCCTTCGATTGCCACACTGACGGATATCCTGCAGTGCCTTGGCACGAACCTGCAGGAATTTTTCGCAGAGACATCGGAGGAACAAATTGTTTTTAGGAATAATGACTATTTTGAAAAAATCGATACGGAACTTTTCAATAAAGTCGAATGGATTATTCCCAACGCCCAGAAAAACATCATGGAACCTATACGGCTGACGCTTGAACCCGGAGGTTCCACGTATCCCGACCAGCCTCATGAGGGTGAAGAATTCGGATATGTGTTAAGCGGCGCTGTATTGATTCACATTGGCAAACAGACTTACAAAGCGAAAAAGGGCGAATCTTTCTACTTCGTCCCGTCAAAACGGCATTTTATCGAAAATGCAGGAAAGGGCGCTGCCACACTTCTCTGGGTCAGCTCCCCGCCCAGCTTTTAACGAGAAGGGAGATACTTATGAGTAATAAACTGATTGACCTGGTAAACATCTCAAAATCTTATGACGGGCAGCTTGTTCTGGATGAGCTGAACCTGTACATTCGGGAAAATGAATTTCTCACTCTTTTAGGCCCCAGCGGATGTGGAAAAACCACCACCCTGCGCATTATAGGCGGTTTTGAAACTCCGAATTCCGGAAAAGTTATCTTTAACGGCGAGGACATCACCCACCTCCCCCCAAACAAACGGCAGATTAACACTGTTTTCCAGAAGTATGCGCTTTTTACCCATATGAGCATCGCAGAAAACATCGCGTTTGGCCTAAAAATAAAGGGCAAAAGCAAACAATATATTTCCGATAAAATAAAATACGCTTTAAAACTTGTAAATCTGGACGGTTTTGAAAACCGTTCCCCCGCCTCCTTAAGCGGCGGGCAGCAACAGCGTATCGCCATCGCACGGGCTATCGTAAATGAGCCGAAAGTACTCCTTTTGGATGAGCCTCTGGGCGCACTGGATCTGAAACTCCGGCAGGATATGCAGTATGAGCTTATCCGCCTGAAAAATGAGCTTGGCATCACTTTCATCTATGTAACTCATGACCAGGAAGAAGCCCTCACTATGTCCGATACTATCGTAGTTATGAATCAGGGCTACATTCAGCAGATCGGCACGCCGGAAGATATCTACAATGAGCCGGAAAATGCCTTTGTAGCCGATTTTATCGGAGACAGCAATATCATCCCCGGCCTGATGCTGGAAGATAAAATCGTACAGATACAGGGAGTTTCTTTCCCCTGCGTAGATATAGGATTTGGGCATAACCGCCCTGTAGATGTGGTTATCCGTCCAGAGGATGTAGAGCTGGTCAGCCCAGAGACAGGAACCATCTGCGGCACTGTCACCCATCTGATTTTCAAAGGGGTGCACTATGAAATGGAAGTCATGGCGGCAGGACGCGAATGGCTGGTACACAGCACACACATGTTTCCGGTCGGCACAGAAGTCGGAATCCATGTGGACCCTTTCAACATACAGATTATGAACAAACCGGAATCGGAGGATGAGGAGGCGACAGTCATTGAAGAATAAACGTTTACTTGCAGGGCCTTACCTCTTCTGGGCGGTATCCTTTGTGGTAATTCCCCTGCTCATGATTTTTTATTACGGCATGACAACAGAAACCGGCAGTTTCACCTGGGATAACATCGCACGTACGGCTATGCCGGAAAACTTGAAAGCCCTGGGGATTGCTCTGCTTCTGGCTTTCGTCAGCACCGTTATCTGCCTGCTTCTGGCCTATCCGCTGGCAATGATATTGTCCCGGAAAAATGTGAACCAGTCCAGCTTTATCGTGCTGATTTTCATTCTCCCCATGTGGATGAACTTCCTGCTGCGCACCTTGGCATGGCAGACTTTGTTGGAAAAAACAGGCGTTATTAACAGCATCCTGAACATTCTGCATCTGCCCTCGCTGGACATCATCAACACGCCCTATGCCATCGTTTTAGGCATGGTTTACAATTTTCTGCCCTTTATGGTGCTGCCAATTTATAATTCTCTGTGCAAAATCGACGCAGATATTGTAAGCGCTGCCAGGGATTTAGGGGCAAATGCTTTCCAGACTTTTATTAAAATCACCCTGCCTCTGACAGTTCCAGGCATCATCAGCGGAATTACTATGGTATTTGTCCCGGCCCTTACTACATTTGTCATTTCCGACTTGCTTGGCGGCGGCAAGATTCTGCTTATCGGGAACGTCATTGAACAGGCATTTAAACAGAGCAGCAGCTGGAACGTAGGAAGCGGGCTTTCTCTGGTATTGATGATTTTTATTATTGCAAGTATGGCAATCGTTGCCAAATATGATAAAGATGGGGAGGGAACAGCATTTTGATTAAAAAAGCAGCCGAAAAATTTTATCTTGCCTTGATTTTTATTCTCC
Source organism: Hominisplanchenecus murintestinalis (assembly GCF_943193015.1). Classification (NCBI taxonomy): domain Bacteria; kingdom Bacillati; phylum Bacillota; class Clostridia; order Lachnospirales; family Lachnospiraceae; genus Hominisplanchenecus; species Hominisplanchenecus murintestinalis. The sequence continues at coordinate 42,593 of NZ_CALPCM010000021.1, read as the reverse complement.
TGTATGCGCCAATCCTCACCTTGATTGTGCTCTCTTTCAACGCTTCCCGAACCCGAGCAAAATGGGGAGGCGCCACCCTGCACTGGTACCAGGAGCTGTTTAAAAATGAAGCCATCATGAGCGCCCTGTATTCTACGCTTCTCATCGCCTTGCTCTCCGCACTGATTGCTACTTTCATCGGTACTGCGGCGGCAATCGGCATCCAGAGCATGAAACGGAAATTCCGCACATTTTATATGGGGCTTACGAATATTCCTATGATGAATGCGGAAATCGTCATGGGCATTTCCCTAATGCTTCTTTTTATTGCCTTTCGGATAAACCTTGGATTTTCTACCATCCTGATTGCGCATATCACTTTCAATATCCCTTATGTGATACTGAGCGTGATGCCCAGGCTCAAGCAGACAAACAGGCACACTTATGAAGCCGCATTAGATTTAGGCGCATCGCCGCTTTATGCATTTTTCAAAGTGATTTTTCCGGATATCCTTCCTGGCGTACTTTCTGGCTTCATGCTTGCTTTTACCATGTCGTTGGATGATTTTGTAATTACCCATTTTACAAAAGGGCCGGGTATTGACACCCTTTCCACAAAGATTTATTCCGAAGTGCGCAAAGGCATCAAACCGGAAATGTATGCCCTTTCTACCCTGCTTTTTATTTCCGTATTGCTTCTGCTTCTGCTGATTAACTTTTCACCAAAAGACTCCTCTCAGAAAGCCAGAAAGCAGACTATCACACGCAGATCAAGGGCTCTCGCTTTTGCTTTTAAAAGAGTTATACCGGCGCTTCTTGTACTGGCAGTTACTGCCGGCGGTATTTATTACTCTTTCCAGGGACAGAAAAGAAGTAAGCAAAAAGTTATCGTATACAATTGGGGGGAATATTTAGACCCGGAAGTCATTACAATGTTTGAAGAGGAAACCGGCATAGATGTCATCTACGAAGAATTCGAGACAAATGAAATCATGTATCCCAAAGTACAGTCCGGCGCCATCGCCTACGATGTTGTGTGCCCTTCTGACTATATGATTCAGAAAATGCTAGACAACGGTCTGCTGGCTGAAATCAATTTTGACAACGTCCCAAACCTCAAAAACATCGGTCAAAGATACATGGATAAATCCCGGGAGTTTGACCCCGAGAACAAATACTCCGTCCCCTACTGCTGGGGCACCGTAGGTATCCTCTACAATAAGACGATGGTGGATGAACCGATTGACAGCTGGAGCATTCTATGGGATGATAAATACCGTGACAATATTCTGATGCAGGACAGTGTACGTGATGCTTTCGGCGTTACCCTGAAATATTTGGGTTACTCCCTGAACTCCACAGATTTAGATGAACTGACTGAAGCAATGAATCTTCTAATTGTTCAAAAACCTCTTGTCCAAGCATACGTTATCGACCAGGTTCGGGATAAAATGATTGGCAACGAAGCGGCAATCGGCGTCATTTATTCCGGCGAAGCGATTTACACACAAAATGAAAACCCTGATTTGGAATATGTGATTCCAAAAGAAGGTTCCAATATCTGGATTGATTCCTGGGTAATCCCGAAAAATGCGGAGCACAAAGAAAATGCCGAAGCTTTCATCAACTTCCTTTGCCGTCCAGACATCGCATTGATGAATTTCGATTACATTACCTACTCTACGCCAAATACAGCAGCAAGAGAACTGATTGAAGACGAAGACATCCGAAACAGCAAGATTGCATTCCCTGATGATTCTGAGCTGGAACACTGCGAGACCTTCCACTATCTCGGAGATGAGGCAGACGCCGTCTACATGGACTTGTGGAATAAAGTAAAATCAAAGTAACAGGAGGAAACTATATGAACTTTAAAGAAATGAAACCAGAAGAATTACAGAAAAATCCATTTACCATGATTGGAAAGGAATGGCTCTTAGTGACTGCCGAAAAAGACGGCAAAGCCAATACTATGACCGCTTCCTGGGGCGGCATGGGCGTAATGTGGGGAAAGAATACTGCATTCATTGTCCTTCGCCCACAACGTTACACAAAAGAATTCATAGACAGCACTGAAACCTTTTCCTTGTCTGTTCTGGACGAATCCTTCCGAAAAACCTACGGCTACCTCGGTTCCGTTTCCGGAAGAGATGAGGATAAAATCGCAAAATCCGGTCTGACAATCATACACGAAGGTGCAACCCCCTATTTCGAAGAAGCAAGCACCGTGCTCATATGCCGAAAACTCTACGCCCAGGAATATCAACCAGAATGCTTCCTGGATGTAAGTGCAGAACAGAAATGGTATCCTAACAAAGATTACCATACGATGTATATCGCTGAAATTGAAAAGGTACTGATAAAAGAATAATTTGGAATAAAATGCGCCCCGCCGTTTTCTCATATACGGCAGGGCGCGTTTTTAATATCTCAGGCAAAATACCTTTCAAGCTGTAAGGTCTTTCATCCCTATTTTTTCCTTCAGCATCTTCACATCTCCCTCAAGGACATTAATGCGAAGCGCAATCATTTCTCTTTCTGCATCCAGCCTCAATGCCTCGTCAAGTTTTCTGTTCAAATCAAGATGACCTTCCGCCACACGCTGGATATTTTTATTCGTTACATTTTCCACCATCATCTCAAGAATAGTCATGCGCTGATCCAGTTTCTGTACGTTCTCCTTAAGATTATGTACATCCTCTTTCACTACTTTCAATTCACTCTTAAAGTTCTGTAATTCTGCTTTAAAGTTCTGTAATTCTGCTTTAAAGTTCTGCAATTCTGTTTTGAAACTTTGCAATTCCGCTTTAAAAACCTGCAAATCCGTGTTGAAGCTCTTCACCTCTTCTTGGATCTTACGCATATCTGCACGGGAACTCTGTACATCCGCATGAACTTCCTGTACATCATTCTTTAATGGCTGCATCTGAGTCTGAACAATATCAGATATAGCTTTTAACAATTCATTATCTGTCAAAAAATCACTCTCCTTTCTGTTATGGACATACTATACCATAAACAGATAAATACGTCAATTATTATTTTGAGATTTGATTTTTATTTTATGTGACTTTATTATGTTGCATTTTATCCCGCGAACTTTGTATAATATCCCATAATAAAAATTCCGATTACGATAATAGGCAGAATAAATTTCACATATCCCCGAATCCATCTTGGGAATCTCATACCTTTTCCGGCATTTGCTTCTTCCAAAAACTTATCATATCCCCATCCATACCGGCTGGTACAGAATAGCAGATAAATCAAACTTCCAAGCGGCAACAGATTGTTGCTTACAATAAAATCTTCCAAATCCAACACATTGCTTCCCTCACCAAAAGGCATAAAACCGCTCAGAAGATTAAATCCAAGTACACACGGCATCGAAAGGACAACAATTGCCACAAGATTCCAGAGTACTGCTTTCTTTCTGGAACAGCCCGTTAAGTCCATCGCAAAGGATATGATGTTTTCAAACACTGCAATAATCGTAGAAAGCGCTGCAAAGGACATAAACAGGAAAAACAGCGTTCCCCAGATTCTGCCTCCCGGCATAGCGTTAAATACATTGGGCAGCGTAATAAAAATCAGGCTAGGTCCGCTGTCCGGCTGCACTCCATAAGCAAAACATGCCGGAAAAATAATAAGTCCCGCCATCAAAGCAACCAGTGTATCCAACACCGTCACGCTGACAGCTTCCCCTGTAAGCGAACGCTCCTTCCCTATGTAGCTCCCGAAAATTGCCAGCGCCCCAATGCCCAGGCTTAATGTAAAAAATGCCTGTCCCATCGCCGCATAAACTACCTCGCCTATCCCGGATTCAAACAGCTTGCCAAAGTCAGGAAACAGGTAAAACCTAAGTCCTTCTTCTCCTCCCGGAAGCACTGCTGAACGCACCGCCAGCACTATCATCAGGAGCAGCAGGCAGAGCATCATAACCTTCGTTATCTTTTCCACACCGTTTTTCAATCCTTTGACACAGATTCCAAAGGCAATCGCCACCACCAGAATCATAAAAAAGGTCATGGTTCCCGGCTGTCCGGTCAATTCCGCGAAAGCATTTCCTACCTGCGCAGTATCCATCCCTTCAAACTTCCCTGCGCCCATTTTGAGAAAGTACAGAAGCATCCAGCCGCCTATTGTCGTATAAAACATCATCAACAGATAGTTTCCCGCCATAGCCCCCCATTTGTACAAATGCCACTTCGTCCCTTTCGGTTCCAACACATCAAAAGACAACGCCGCACTCTTCTGGCTTCCCCTTCCGACAGCAAACTCCATTACCATAATAGGGAGACCCAAAATCAGCAAAAAGAACAAATACAGCAGCACAAACGCCGCCCCGCCATATTTTCCCGTAATATAGGGGAATCTCCACACATTTCCCAGTCCGATTGCGCATCCCGCCGAAATCAGGATAAATCCCAGGCGAGAGCCAAACTTTTCTCTTTCCATAGCTTCTTCTCCTATTTTTCTTTAATAAACGATTCACAAACATCTCAGAAATATCTTGTATTTCCTTCATATCTGCTTTTTAACGTTATCTATTATTCTACATTATTTTTCCCGGTAAAGGAAGAGAAATTTAAAAGTTCTTTCATTATTTTCCTGTGCGTGCTATAATCGGAGCTGAAAAAGCAAAATTTATAAAAAGGAAATGTAACTATTCAGCTATTAATTGCACTTTGTCCATCTCGCCACAATTGTATATTACATTTGAAAGCTGAACGGTTACCACGGAATCATATGAAGCGAATTTTTAAATATACAATTTCACCGGAAGATTCCGGTTCTACAATAACAAAATACCTTAGGGACCTGGGATATTCCAGGCATATCCTGACCCACTTAAAATATACGGAACGCGGCATCCTTCAAAATGGCAGTCCGGCATACACAAACCGTTGTCTTTTTGCCGGAGACACTCTAACTATTACACTTTTAGAAACGGAATCTTCTAAAAATATCATTCCTATTCCCATGAACCTGTCCATTATATACGAAGATGAAGATATCCTGGTAGTGGATAAACCTGCAGACACTCCTATCCACCCTTCTATGGATAATTATGAGAACACGCTGGCAAACGGCATTGCCTGGTATTTTCAGAAACAGGGAATTCCTTTTATATACCGCTGCATCAATCGTCTCGACCGCGACACCACCGGACTTCTGATTATTGCCAAGCATATGTACAGCGCTTCGCTTCTCTCACAGATGTCTGCACGCCGTGAAATCCATCGGGAATATCTGTCTATCGCCGCTGGTCTTGTTCCAGACTCCGGTGTTATAGATGCTCCTATTGCGCGCCGGGAGGCTTCCGCTATTGAACGGTGCATAGATTTTGAACGGGGTGAGCGCGCCGTTACCCATTTCTGGCGTGAAGCCGTTCAGGACGGCTGCTCCCTTGTCCGCTTAAAACTGGAGACCGGGCGTACCCATCAGATTCGCGTCCATATGCAGTATCTGGGACATCCTTTAGTCGGTGATTTTTTGTATTGCTCAGATTTTCCCGCTTATCAGAAAAGAATGCAGCGCCAAGCGCTGCATTCCCATCATCTGCAATTCCAACATCCCATCACCGGACAGCAGATGAGCTTCACTTCTCCTCTCCCACCAGATATGGCATGGATTTTCTAATTATCTTTATCCCGTCTTTTCTTGGAGTACATGACTCCGCCAATGCACAGCAGACATACCAGACATACAATTACCAACGGAACAATCGGTGAATCGTCACCAGTCTTCGCAGCTGTCTTGCCTGTATTCACAGTACTTGTATAATTCGTCGATGAGTTTCCTGTTCCCGGCCGGACAGTTCCCGTCGTAACGGTGCTGGAAGCAAGTTTGAAAGAGACGGATTTCGTATCTGCCGTGCCGTCATCTACCCATTTATCCCCGTTGTATTTCTGACGGTTATACGTCACCTTCAAGGTATAATCCCCGGCATTGGAAAACTTAAACGTCCCTTTGAACTCATCCGTGGTAAAATTATTTACTGTGCTTACTGCCCAGTTTACCGGCCGGTATCTCACATCGCCTTCTTTCGGACTCTTATTGTCCATGCCGCCGCCAACTGCCTGGAACACAATATCTGTATTTGTACGGTAAGTCTTTCCTGCTTCTAAATTCAATATTTTATTAGAATCGCTGCCCGGTACTTTAGGTACATACGCTTTCACCGTTACACTGATGGAAGTATTCAGACTGATTTTATCTGGATTGTATACGCCGTCAGGCAGCTTAACTTTTCCGGTAACTTTAAATTTCTGAGTCTTTACCTTATACTTGCTGTAGTCCGTATCTTTTACATTCCAGGTCACATTCGCTTTTTTGATCCCGTCCGAAGTTTTAATCTTCACTTTTTCCGGAAGCCCCAAGGCGCTCGCCTTCTTATCCTGACCGTTTTTCTTTGTCACTGCCGACGGCTTCACGATACTCAAAATCTTGCTTCCCGTTACTTTAAAGACAGCTTTTACTGCCGCGCCGCTGCCCTGTTCTGTTTTAACTGTAATATTTTCTTCATATGTGCCGGAATCCAAACCTGCTTTCGGACGCACCGTAAAGCTCGCTTTCGCACCTACTGCCAATTCTGTCGCAGAAAGCGCGCCGACTTCAAAAGCTGCGGCTGATGGCTGAACTAATTTCACTGCGCCTGTTCCGGTATTTGTAATTTCTACCGTCTGTGCCTCCGGCGCTTTATAACCCAGCGTCTGAGATGCAAAATTCAGTTCTGCCGTATTTGCCTTAATCATATACACGGGTGCGGGCTTTGGCGCATTGACCTGAAACTTTGCCTTAACTTCTAATTTCTGTCCATTGTCACCTGCAATCTCTACTGTCTCATCATAAGATTTCTTCTTCAGACCTGTCTTTGGCTGAATTGTAAACACCGCCGTTTCCCCAGCTCCCAAATCTGTTTTTGACAAACTCCCAATCACAAAATCGACTGCCTGAGGCTGTGTAAGTTTTACCTCCGCTGCCCCGCCATTTGTAATCGTTATCGTCTGGCTCTCCGGCGCCGCTGTATAGCCTTCTTCTGCCGTTCCAAAATCTACGGCAGCTTTATCTATACTCAGCGCCGGTGCCGGCGCTTCTGATTCCGTTTCCCCTTCCCGCGGAGCATTGTCCTCTGTATTCCCGGTTCCCTCTTCTGACTTTGCCTCTGGCGGTTTCACGGCTTCTGCCTCTTTCGTTTCCGGAACCTTTGCCTCTGTTTCTTTTGTTTCGGGTGCCTTGATAACTTCTGTTCCCTTTGTTTCAGGAGTCTTGGCAGACTGTGTATCTTTCGTTTCAGGAAGCTTGATGGCTTCTGTCTCTTTTGTCTCCGGCGCTTTTACAGCCTCGTCATCTTTTTTCTCCGTTTGTTTCTCTTCCGTCCCGGACGTCTCTGTATCTTTTGTATCTTTTATCTTAGTTTCTTCCGTCTCACTTTCCGCTTCCTTTTGAACTTCTTTTGTCCATTTGGAAGTATAGGATGTTTTCGAATCTTTGTCCTCTTTTACTATAATACGGAATACTTTTCCCACATCTTTTGCTTTCAGAGTCAGAGACGTTTCTCCATCACCTGTATCAACAGCCTTAGAATCTTTTTCCCCGCTTCCTTTCTTCTGCCACTGAATCACTGCTTCCGACGCGTTTTCCAGTTCCGAAAGGTCTGCTTTTAATTTCTCACCAACCACCGCTTTACCTGTAACAGTGACTTTTACTTCCGCTTTCTCTGTTTCCGCAAACGCCTGTACCGGAAGAATCCCTAGTACCAGACACACTGCCATCAAAACTGCATAAATTTTTTTCTTCATAAAAACACCTTCTCTCCATTCATTAACATCTTAACCCACTGTGTCTCTTGTTATCCTTATTATACTTAAAACACAAAGAAACCACAAGACACTATACGCAAATTTAAGATTTCTTAAGAACTTTCAGTAACAGAACAGAAAATTTCTACAACTATATGTGCAATTCCTTGTATTTTCAAAAAATGAAGAGGAAACACAGTTTCCTATGCTTCCCCTGACTAATGTTCTATACTGTATTTCAGCTCCGCCAAGCCACGCAGCTGCTTTACCGGATTCTGTCCGGAAAACCTACTTTTCTCTGTACCTTCCTGAGCGTCTTCATTGCATAATAATTTGCCTTCTCTGCATTATTCTTAATCACAGAATCAATATATGCCTTATCCTTCTCCAACTCTGCTATCCGCTCCTGGATTGGTCTCAGTACGGATACAACCGCCTCGCCTACTGCAGGTTTTAGCTCCCCATATCCCTTGCCGTCAAACTCGCGCACGGCTTCATCTGGTGTTTTCCCAGTACAGGCGCAGTAAATATTCAGCAGGTTTTTCACTCCCGGCTGTTCATCACGATACAAAATCTGTGCTTCTGAATCTGTTACCGCGCGTTTACACTTCCTCATAATCGTATCTGCATCATCTGTCAGGTAAATGCTGGCATTTGGATTTTCATCTGACTTCGACATTTTTTTAGACGGCTCCTGCAGGCTCATAACTTTCGCCCCTGTCTTTCCGATATAAGCTTCAGGAATCGTAAATACGTCTCCATAAATATTATTAAACCTCTGTGCAATATCCCGTGTAAGCTCCAGATGCTGCATCTGGTCAATCCCTACCGGAACCACATCCGCCTGATAAAGCAAAATATCTGCCGCCATTAAAACGGGATATGTAAACAGACCCGCATTGATATTGTCCGCATGTTTTGCAGCCTTATCCTTAAACTGCGTCATGCGGTTCAATTCTCCCATGTAAGTAAAACAATTTAGGATCCAGGAAAGCTCTGCATGTCCCGACACATGGGACTGATAATAAATACAGTTTTTCTCCGGGTCAAGCCCTGCCGCTATATACAGTGTCAGAAGCGCACGGGCGCGTTTCCTAAGCACCGCGGCATCCTGGCGCACAGTAATGGAATGTAAATCCACGACGCTATAAAAACACTCATACTCATCACTCAAAGACACCCAGTTCTTCAATGCTCCCAAATAATTCCCAAGCGTCAAGTTCCCTGTCGCCTGCATTCCACTGAACAATACCTTCTTATCATTAATCATCTCTGTTCTTTCCTCCATATTTTTCCTGAAAGCAGCGTAACTGTTCCATTCCTCCACTATTACATCTTAGAGACATACGCCAAATTATTCTTATTTTATCATCTGCCCTTCGGAAAGTCAATTCAGCTGTCGTCTTCCACACCATCATCCGCCAAACAATCATTTAACAGGCTGCGTCTATGTATTTTATAGTATACCAGTCCGGTCACGTCTGCCAAAACCCAGCCAATAGGGACAGACCACCAAATGCCTGATGCCCCAAGCGCAGGCAGCGCGGAAAGAACATACGCCAGCGCTACCCTTGTTCCCAGTGAAACCACAGTCAATACCACTGACATCCCCGGGCGTTCCACCGCCCGGTAGAAACCATAAAGCAGGAAAAGACATCCGATACCCCAGTAAAATGCTCCTTCTATACGCAAATATTGTACCCCAATTTCAAGAATCTGAACTTCCTCCCGTTTTACAAAAAGAAGCATCAGCTGTTCAGCAAACACCCATACAACCAGGCTGACAGCCAGGCAGAACAGTACGGAACATACCACCGCGCTTTTTATACCTGCCCGGATACGTTCCGTCTTCTTTGCCCCGAAATTTTGTGCTGCAAAAGTAGAAAATGCATTTCCGAAATCCTGTACCGGCATATAAGCGAAGGAGTCAATCTTCACTGCCGCAGCAAATGCCGCCATCACCACGGTTCCAAAGCTATTCACCAACCCCTGAACCATCAGAATCCCCAAATTCATCACCGATTGCTGCAGGCAGGTCAAAAGCGAAAATCTGGCAATCTCACAGAATATATCGCGCTTTAATTGCATTTTTCCCGGAAGAATACGATACTTTGGGTGCCTCACCCATGTGTAACACAAAAGCCCTGCTCCCGACACAAACTGGGCCGCCACCGTTGCTGCTGCCGCACCGCCAACGCCCCAGTGAAATTTTATCACAAACAAAAGATCCAAAAGGATATTCAGCGCCGCGCACACACCCAGAAAAAGCAGCGGCGTTACAGAATCTCCCACCGCTCGCAGAAGGGATGCAAAAAAATTATAGAGGAACGTAGCAAAAATCCCAAAAAAGATAATCCACAGGTACTCCCTCATCATCCCATAAATGTCATCCGGAACCCTCAAAAAATAAAGAATCGGATCTATCAGAAAGAACACTGCCGCATTCAGCGCCAAAGCCAGAGCCCCAACCATCAAAAACGAATGCAAAATTCCCGCCTGAAGCCCCTCTTCATCTTTCTCCCCACTCCGAATAGAAAATACTGCCCCGCTTCCCATGCACAACCCTAAAAGTATAGATGTCAAAAATGTCATAAGCGTATAGGAAGAGCCGACCGCCGCCAGCGCGTCCGCTCCCAAAAACTGCCCTACAATTAAGGTATCTGCAATGTTATAAAGCTGCTGCAGAAGATTTCCTAAAATCATAGGAAATGCAAAACCAAGTATCGTCCTTGTAATTGGCCCGGCAGTCAGGTCCTTTTGTAATTTTAATGCGCTCATAAACTCTCTCCGCTATCTGTCCCACTTTGCTTTCAAGTATCTCGTCCTTACAAACCGATAAAGCGCAGCTTCCCCTTTTTTATCTAAAATCCGCAACAGCCCTTCCAGCTCTTTTGCCGTATCCGGGTGCATTAAATAATGGTTTTTTCCCTTCAGATAATATGCCAGCGGAAAGCTGTCCGTATATGCCGCCCCATTATATACTTTTGAGGCAGCTATCCTGTCCATCAGCATCTCGGCTACGTATTTTCTCGGCATTTTCACGCCTGCCATCGGCACTGCATTCTGCTCCAGGGTATAATCTGTCCAGTATTCAAAATGGTGTTTATTCCTCCCCTTATGGTGCAGCCATGCCTGGGAATATCCATAGACTTCCCGTTCCGCATTATTGGGACTGCGGCTGCCCTGGTAATAACGGCAGCCAACCAAGAACTCTGTCGGAGAATACTTTGACAAGTCATGAAGAAGCCCCTGACGGTAAAGCCCTATGTGAAAACACCCTTTCATCACCAGTATTTTGTGTTTTGTTATCGTTGCAAAATGTCCGATTATCCTTCTTAACATTTTCCTTTCCTCTCCCAATCAAAACTTTCACTGTTCTCGCCGGAACTGTAAGTATCCTGTCTCCTGTATATACCGGCTCCTCTCCTTCCTGATATACGCCGCAGGCACTGTCAATCGCCACATACCATCCCATGCCGTCTGGCAGGTTCGGAAGCGCAAATTCATTTTCTTTCCAGTGCAGATTATAAGCCACATAGATAAACTCTTCCTCACCTGCATATTCCCCGCAGTACAAGATGCCGATTTCCCTGTTATAACTCTCAAACTCCACATACCATGCGCGGTTGCTGTGATAAGAAATCTCCGGATAGCCGCAGAACAGGGTATCTATGAGCTTTAACTCCCGAGGCATATGTAAAATTTTATGGCGTTTGCGAAACGCAATCACGTTACGCACAAAACCCGTCAGCGCTTCATTCTTCTTCGCTGCCCGCCAGTCTGTCCAGGAAACCTCATTATCCAGACAGTAAGGGTTATTGTTCCCTTTCTGGGAATTCCCAAACTCATCCCCCGCCTGAATCAGCGGCGTGCCTCCGGCAAGAAGAAGCATCAGGAAAGCATTCCTTATCTGCCGGTTCCTGAGCTCCAGAATCTTTTTCTTACGTGTCGGCCCTTCCTCTCCACAGTTCCAGCTGATATTCCGGTCTGGTCCATCATGGTTCTGCTCTCCATTTTCTTCATTATGTTTCTCACTATAGGAAACTAAATCCATCATGGTAAATCCGTCATGCCCTGCAATATAATTGATTACCCCAAAAGCTTCCGGGTTCCGCCTGAGCCTGTATGTAAACGCTTCCAACTGCCCTTCGTCACCTTTCAGAAGTCCCCGCATATCCTCCATAAATCCCGTGTTATATTCTCCCAGATTCCTGATAAAAGGCGTTTTTTTGTCCCGCCGGGCTTCCTCCTGCGGAAAATGTTCACCCAAAAGCTTTATTCCGGCAAGCAGCGGATCCTTCGCAAGCATCTTCGCAAGCCCGTCATTCCCCACAATATGAAAGCCATCAATATGATATTCCCTTGTCCAGTAAATCAGACAGTCAGCCGCCGTCCGGAAATCCATATCCTGGGTGAAATAGAAATCCATCAGCACCTCTATTCCCTGCTGGTGCAGCTCATATACCATATCTTTCATTTCATCAACGGGACTATGCCCAGCCGCATAGGAAGCTTTCGGCGCAAAATAACTGCCCTTCACATAGCCCCAAAAGTTCAGCTTTTCCGGATGGCACTCCATAGTTTCACTAAATTCATAAGCCGGCATCAGCAGCACCTGATTAATCCCCAGCTCTTTCAAATATCCTGCTTTTTCTGCAACACCGCAGAATGTTCCTCTATGACGCACCTTAGAGCCAGGCTGCATTGTAAACCCCCGGACATGCAGGCAGTACATGACAGCATCCTCGTACGGTATCCCCAAAGGAGCATCATCCTTCCAGTTATATGTGTGAAAGGCAAATCCACACCGTATCTGATGCCCATCCTCATTTGAAACAGCTTTCCCAAACTTATCCCTTCCCCGCACGATTACGGCATAAGGATCCTGGACAATCTTCTTTCCAATCCGGTAGTTATATTCGTACCTGCGTGCATCCAGATTGCGGAGCTTTATACCATAAAGCTTCCCCATCACCCGTTTATCCTTCAGCGGAAACTCACCGGTAATCTCATCTGTTCCTTTTTTATAAAGTACGAGATATGCATCTTCTGCCTCATCTAATGTAACGCGAAAAACAATACCTCCCTGTTCTTTCACTGCTCCCAGTCTGCCTATTGTCCCACAAGCCTCTTCTATTATCTCTCTCTTCATAGCCATCCCCGTCCTTTCCCCATTATTCCTCTAACAAAAGCTCTACCGGGCAATGATCGGAACCAAATACCTCTGTATGGATTTTCGCATCTACCAGCTTGTCTTTCAATATTTCTGAAGCGCAAAAATAGTCAATACGCCACCCTGCATTCTTTTCTCTTGCCCGAAAACGGTAGGACCACCACGAATAAATTCCTTCCAACTCAGGATAAAAGTAACGGAACGTATCTACAAATCCCTCCTGTAAAAGCTCTGTAAATTTCTGTCGCTCCTCATCGGTAAATCCTGCATTCTTTCGGTTTGTTTTAGGATTTTTCAAATCGATTTCCTGATGGGCTACATTCAAATCACCGCAGAACACCACCGGCTTTTTCTGCTCAAGCCCTTTTAAATAAGACAGGAAATCCGTCTCCCACCGCATTCTGTAGTCCAGACGCGCCAGCTCATTCTGAGAATTCGGTGTGTAAACTGTGACCAGATAAAATCCGGGATATTCCAGAGTAATTACACGCCCTTCCCGGTCGTGTTCCTCTATCCCCAGGCCGTATGCCACATGCAGTGGTTTTCTTTTTGTAAACACTGCCGTTCCCGAATACCCTTTCTTCACTGCATAATTCCAATACTGGTCATATCCCTCCAACTCCAGGGAAATCTGCCCTTCCTGAAGTTTTGTCTCCTGGATACAGAAAATATCTGCATCTGCCTCCCTGAAAAAATCTAAAAATCCCTTTTGTACACAGGCGCGCAGCCCATTCACGTTCCAGGATATAAGTTTCATTATTCTGCCCTCCATGTCTGCCCTATTCATTCATTATCTTATAGAAAAAGTATAGCACAATCCCGCGCTTATGGATAGAACTATTCTTATAAATAGCTTGCAATCTTATCTTCTATCTGATACATTAGTATAGTACTACTAACAAAAACTTATACGAGGTATGAAAGATGAGCGAATTTGAAAACAGCTGCAGCGGCGATTGCGGATGCTGCGGAAGCGACTGCGGCTCCGTAGAAGGCGGCGCCAGCGTAACTTTGACACTGGATGACGGTTCTTCTCTGGAATGTGCAGTTCTTACTATCTTCCCTGCCGGGGACAAAGAGTACATCGCACTCCTCCCTCTGAATGAGAACGGACAGAATGAAGACGGCGAAGTGTTCCTTTACCGCTTCAGTGAAGTGAACGGCGAACCACAGCTTGAAAACATTGAAGATGATGAAGAATATGATATCGTTGCCGACGCTTTTGATGAGTTGCTGGACAGCCAGGAATTTGACGAAATTGTAGGCGAGGACGAGCTTGACTAAGCTTTCTGCACTTTGCACCACTATGAACTGTGGCGGAGAAAAGATTCTCCGCCACAGTTTTTTTCAATAATGTTTACCGCCGCAAGCATGGTGCCGAATATGGCCGGCCTTTCTTAATGTTCTTCTTAAGTTCCTCTACGAACCTGGACGGATGCAGCGTTTTTCCGTATTTCTCTTTTGCATAATAAATATGCAGATGCTCCTTCGCACGCGTCATGCCCACATAAAACATTCTCCTTTCCTCCTGCATATCCACATCCAGGACAGCTTTTCGATGGGGCATATTTCCCTCATTGGCATCTACAAGAAACACAATCGGGAATTCCAGGCCTTTGGCGCTGTGGAGCGTCGTAAAAATTACTGCATGGCTCTCCCTCTGTTCCTCCTTTGCCTGACGCTTCAGTGTTTCGGCATACTCTTCTATATGGCAAAACCAGTCTTCAAATGTATGGAAATTTTTCGCCGCCTCCTGAAGCTCGTTCAGCACGTCATAAAGCTCCTCTGGTTTCATCCTGCGGTAACGCGCATATTCTTCCAGATATTCCTCATATCCCACTCCGCAGCGGATAAAATTTACCGCTGCAAACGGAGTCATTCCAGCCAACAAGCGCAAATCATACTCCAGCTTATCGACGCGCTCTTCCATCCATTCTTTATCCTTGTAATATGTCCTCAAATTCTCAAAAGAAATCTCCATACTATCCAGGCATTCCCGGCTCACATAACGTTTTGGACGATTGATAATCCGAAGGAACTCTTTCCTCTCCCGGCTCCCCATCGCCATTTTTATATAAGACATCAAATCTTTGGCAATCCAGTGCTCATAGATATTCGGCAAAATGTCCCTCATACGAAAAGGAATATTATACTCCATGAATTTTCCCACCATCAATCTCGCCCCGGTATTTGTACGGAACAGCACCGCAATATCCTCCGGGCGGTAACCGCCGTCCAGATATTCTTTCACTTTATTTACCAGATATGTATTTTCCTGCGCCTGATTTACAAAACCATGAACCTCAATACGCTCTCCCGCTTCCTTAACGCCATGAATCTGCTTTGGATAACGCATCGTGTTATTTTCAATCACCCGCACCGCACCTTTGATAATATTCTCTGTAGAACGGTAATTCTCCTCCAGTTTCACCAGTTTTGCCTCTGGGTAATCCTTCCCGAAATTCAACATAATTTCCGGTCTGGCTCCCCGGAAACGATAGATAGACTGGTCGTCATCTCCCACGATAAATAAATTATTTTTTGGCTCTGCCAGCAGACGGATAACGTCATATTGAATCTGATTAATGTCCTGAAACTCGTCAATTAAAATATATGGAAAGCGCTGCTGCCAGCCTTGCCTTATGTCCTTCCTCTCCTGCAAAAGCTCATAAGTATAAACCAGCATATCATCAAAATCCAGAAGCCGTGACTCCATCAGTTTCCGCTGGTACTTTTCAAAAATTTCCCGAAAAATCTCTTCAGAACAGTTCGCCGAATAATAATGTTCCAGCGGCACCCTGTCATTTTTCACCGTACTGATTTCCGCCGTAATCCCAGACAGAAATTCCGACTCGTCTTCTATCTCCAGCTCCATCCGTCCGATGATTTCTTTCAGGAACTGGTATCTTTGCTCTTCCCGCAGAATATTCGCTCCCGTATAATGATATGCGTTCTTCAAAATATTAAAAAAAACAGCGTGAAAAGTCCCAAACGTGACAGGCAGATGCTTCCCGCCCATCAGCCTTCCAAAGCGCTCCTTCATTTCAATAGCGGCAGCTTTTGTAAAGGTAATTACCAAAATCCCGGAAGGCTGCACGCCGCCCTGCTCTATCAGATATTTTATTCTCTGTGTAATAACGGTGGTTTTGCCGGAACCGGGCCCTGCAAGGCAGATGCAGGGTCCTTCGGCATGGGCGACTGCCCGTGATTGTGCTTCGCTCAGACTCATATTACTCTCGCGCACCCTCCAGCTTTTCTATCGCTCTGCGGATTCTGCCAAGAGATTCTTCTTTTCCGATAATCTCCAGAATCTCCGTAGCGCCCGCCGGAGTTGTCTGCTTACCGGATGCCGCAGTACGGATAGGCCACATAACATATCCTGTTTTGTATCCTTTATCTTTCGCATACGCAGACAACATCTCAAACAATGCGTCATTCCCAAAATCTTCCTGCGCCTCCAGCAGAGGAATCACATCTTTCAATACCCCCAGTGATGTCTCTGCATTTGTTTTCATCTTCTTATGCGTATACATCGAAAGGTCATAATCCGGCACTTTCTCAAAGAAATTAATCATTGCCGGAATATCCTGGAATACTTCGATACGGGTCTTTACCATTTGTGCAATCTTTTTATCATCCACTTCCCTGTGAATTGTCTCCCTGATGAATGGAAGCGCCCTTTCATAAAACTTATCGAAATTCATGGCCTTGATATATTCGCCATTCATCCATTTCAGCTTTACCATATCAAATACTGCCGGGGATTTGCTCATATTCCGGTACTCAAATGCCTCTGCCAGTTCCTTTAAGCTAAAAATCTCTTTGTTATCTTGTGGACACCATCCAAGAAGCGCCACATAATTTACCACCGCTTCCGTCACAAACCCCTGCTCAATCAAATCCTCATAAGAAGAATGGCCGCTTCGCTTACTCAGCTTCTGATGTTTTTCATTCGTAATCAAAGGACAGTGTACATAGATAGGTACCTCCCAGCCAAACGCTTCATACAAACGGTTGTATTTCGGCGCAGAAGACAGGTATTCGTTCCCCCTCACCACATGCGTAATCCCCATCAGGTGGTCGTCCACCACGTTTGCAAAATTATAAGTAGGAAAACCGTCAGACTTTATCAAAATCATATCATCCAGCTCTGCATTCGGCACTTCAATCACGCCGTAGATCTCATCCTCAAACTTCGTTGTTCCCTCCCGCGGGATATTCTGACGGATAACATAAGGCTTTCCTGCCGCCAGGTTCGCCTCAATTTCTTCTTTTGGCAGGTGCAGGCAGTGCTTATCATACATCACGATTTCCTTTCCCGCCACATCCTGCTTCAGAGATTCCAGTCTTTCCTTATCACAAAAACAGTAATATGCTTCGCCCTTCTCAATCAGCTTTTTTGCATATTCCAGATAGATTCCTTTTTCCTGGCGCTCGCTCTGAACATAAGGTCCTGTGCCTCCGTCCTTGTCAGGCCCCTCGTCATGTATCAGCCCCGTCTCTTGCAGCGTATGGTAAATAATCTCCACCGCCCCCTCTACGTAACGCTCCTGGTCGGTATCCTCGATACGCAGGATAAAATCTCCGCCCTCGTGCTTTGCAATCAAATATGCATACAATGCCGTTCTCAAATTTCCTACATGCATCCGCCCGGTAGGACTGGGTGCAAAACGTGTTCTCACTTTACTCATTTTCCATTCTCCTCAGCTATTTATACAAAATCTACACATCAGTAAATTTCTCTCCGGAAATTATATACTGAAAGATGGGTTTTGTCCAGCGTCTGGTGAGACATCCCTGGTAAATTGCGTTTTATCGCAGAGACTGCCACATCCCGCTAAAAATCTGCGAAATCATTAGCAGTACTTACTCCGGACAACTACGGAACCGACGATTTATCATTTACAGCAGATAATTACGGAACTGATAATTTCCCAATGTTTACTCTGGATGTCAATAATCCAATATTCAAAAGCAATCAGCAAATTATATTCTTGAACTATATATTTTAATAACATATATTGACAATAAGTTCATTTTAAGCTATAAATATATTTATAAGTAACAATTTCCAATATTAAATCAGTAACTGTTTTAATAATATTATAAGTTTTAAACGATTATATTTTCAAAAAGAAAAGGGGGAAATTTCATGAAAAAAGCACGTAAATTTTGCGCACTTATACTGGGTATATCCATATCTTTCGGAACTTCTAGCCATGCAGCAGAAATTATAGAACAACCTGTCAGCCCAGAAATTGTACTGGATGACGCTCAGAATGTAGAAAAAATACTTGAAGAAAAAACTTCACTAGAAGAAGTAGAGCGAGATATTGATACATTGAACAACCTACTGCCTGCTCAAAAAAAGCGTTTTTCACTTCAAGAACAAATGACAATAGAAACAATTACAGAACTATCCAGAGAGGATGCTATATCTACTGCGGAAGCTATAAATCAGATTCAAGACGAAAAGCTTTATGAGACAGCATTACACGAAGTATTGAATGCTTATTATGAGGAGGAAAGTTTCAATATAAGTCAGATAACTGCTTTTTCAAGCAAAACAGATTCACGTGCAAATAGTATGTTAGCAGATTATGCTGAAGCAAAAGCAGAACGGGATAAGCAAAATCTATTGAATTATAAAGCTGGAGAAGTTCTTATAACTTTTAAAGACGGAACTACTGAAGAACAAATTGCAGAAATCGCCAATTACATTGGCGGGAGTTATCATATTTTAAGAACTTTTCCTATTAATGAGAACTTGCCTGAATGTGATTTAAAACGACTTGAAAAAGTAAAGGATTATAAATTCCCACTAATCGTAGCTATGAATATTGGCTTGGATATGACTGTTGAAAAAGCAAAAAAACTTTTGGGAACTTTAGACTGTGTTTCCCATGTAGAAATGGATGGAATTGTAAGAAATCCTGTGTCAATACAAAGTGATTTTGGTGTAAATGACACAAAAGTAAATGAACAAACCTATTTAAACCAAATCCAAGCAACACAGGCATGGAAAACCTATCAAAGCTCTGGAACAGAAGTACTAGCCCAAGAAACTTATGTGGCAGTGATTGATACTGGTCTTGATATCACACATGAGGACTTAAAAAATCAATATTCTAAAGAATTAAGTATCTCTTTTGTAAAAAACGGAAATAGTGTGGATATACAACCTATGAATCTCAATAACTGCTATTTGCGAGACTATGTTACTTATGCCGATCATGGAACAGAAGTCGCAAGCGTTATTGCAGCAGAATCCAATAACAAAAAAGGAATCGTTGGCATAGCAAGCCCAGAAGGCAATCTAACTAAAATCATCGCAATAAATTTGTACTATCAACCATATATTGAAGATGGAAAAAAACAATATCATTTTGAAAACAAATCCCTGATTGAGGCAATTCGTTATGCTGTAAGCAATGGAGCACGAGTTATTAATATGAGTCTTGGGATCTCTTGGGAAGATCCTGACGTACAAGATGTAATTAATTATGCCCATGAGGCAGACGTGGTCCTATGTGGTGCTGTAGGAAATAACGGTAAAAATGAAAGTTATTGCCCCGCTAATTTTAACCATGTAATATCTGTTGCTTCTGTAAATAAAGATAATACACGCGCTAGCTTCTCAAATTATCATAATACTGTCGACCTCGCAGCACCGGGAGTTGATATCTACGTTTGTACTCTTAATAATGGATATATTTCAAGTGGTGGAACTTCCCTTTCTACACCTATGGTTTCTGCTGCCGCCGCAATCCTTGCTTCTATGCGATCTGTACCTACAGATAAGATTTTAAGCGCGGATGAAATTGAATCCATTTTATGCGAAACTGCAACTGATCTATTTACTCCTGGAAAGGACATTTATTCCGGTTATGGACTATTAAATATCAACCTTGCTCTTCAAACTGCCAAACAAAAATTTATCAGTAACATTGCACCAACAAATATGCAAGCTGTTGCAAAAAATTATAATTCTATTGCTCTGCATTGGAAAGGAATTACATGGGCAGAACGTTACCTAATATTCCGTTCAACAGAACCAAATGGAACATATACAAAAATAGCCAGCCTCCATTGTGATACAACCTGCGATACGAATAGTAATGGAAATGGTTATTGGTGGTATAAGGATTCAAATAGAGCGACTGGCACTAGATATTATTATAAAATACGTGCTGCTATTTCCTACAAAGATAGTTTTCGATTTAGCAATTATACCCCTATTGTTAATGCTGTATGCACATTGAATACGCCGACAGGTTTATCATTAACTTCCACTACTGGAAAAATAACTGCTGCTTGGCAGAAAGTTGATGGAGCAGAAGGATATCAAATTTGGCGTTCCGAAAGCAAGAACGGTACATACAAACGTATTCATACTATAACCAGCGGAACAATTCTTTCCTATTCAGATGCAACACCAAAAGCTGGCACTACATATTATTATAAAATACGTGCTTACCGCAAGCCAAATGGAACAGCCATTTTCTCAAATTTTTCTGCAATCGCAACTAAAAAAGCAAAATAATAATTATACAAGGAGGAATTTCTATGAAAATCTCAAAAAAATATTTTCTTTTCCTGGCATGTCTGCTATATATCTTTTCTATTCCTGTCACGGCAAAAGAAAAACCGCAGCCAAAGAAAATCATACTAAATCGCCGGGAAATCCTGCTGTACGTGGGAGAGACAAAAAAATTAAGCGTAGAAAAGGTAATCCCCAGGCAAGCTTCTGTAAAAGTAGGATGGAAATCTAAAAGAAAATCCATCGCGTCTGTATCACCGCAGGGATTAGTAACCGCAAAAAAAGCAGGAACAACACGCATTGCTGCAAGCTCCAGAAAAAATGTAAAAATCAATGCTTTTATAAAAGTAATTGTTAAAAAACGCCCCAAAAAATCAGAAAAGGAATGCGTCATTTCTGGGCAGACTTATCTCAATTCACCTTACATGAAAGAGAATCCTATTGTTATCAGAAGCCAGGAAGATATTGATGAGCTTTTAAAAAAGATGGCGAAAGATGGTTTTTATAAAAGAAGTTACCGGAAGGCTCTGAAATCTTCTCCCCTGGCGGCATATCGAAACATGAACTTTGATAAAGAGACTCTTGTTCTTCTGGAAACTTACCGCCAAGAGAAAGAGCCTATCACATCCTGCAGGACAAAACTGGATGCTGACGGAAAACTTCAGGCTATTGTCACCTTTCCTTATAAAGAGCGGGATTCCAGCCTTCCTCCCTTACCACCCACATTGACCAGTTATACTCTGGCTCTAAAACTAAATAAAAAGGACGCTGCCATGATTGATTATTATACGCTTGATTATCAGGAAATACCTTAAATCAAAGATCCCGCCGCAAGCAGCAGTCACTTAACTCTCTACTCACGAGAATAAACGGCAGCTCAGTTTTTCCGCTGAGCTGCCGTTATATTATATATTTGTATGAATAACTCTATTTAAATCTTGAAGCCTTATATCCCGGAACTGCCGCTTTCCAGTCTCCCCCTATCGTTTTCCGATATTTCTTTGCATACACGGAGGATTTCTCAGAGTCCATGTATTTGTACACCTTGTATGCTGCACGGCGTTTTCCGTTCAATCCGGTCAGCCCCATAGCATACCCCTGTGTCACTTCCCATTCATCATCATGCTCACAGCGCATGATGTACGCGTCCACCATAGAATTAAACTCTGCAATATAGTAAGAGTAAAGAATAGATGCTGCCTGTGCCCTTTCGCCCATAGAAGCCATATATCCCTGCTCTGACAGGATGATCCTGGTGGACGAGCCGTATTTCCTCTTAATATAATCTGTTAAATATTTGAGATTCTGAGGTGTAATGTACGGTGATTCTGCGCTTTTTGTCACATACTGATTCTTTTTGTATGGGGCGGACGGCAACGGAAAGGAATAGGAGTGATATGCCAGATTCCACTTCGTCCTGGAATCCTCTGTTTTCAAGACTTTTGCAAACTCCGTCAGAAACGTCTTGCCGTTCCACCCTACCTCGGATATCGGGATATTCCACGCATTGTCCAAAGGCACGAATACTCTCGCATTTGACCATCCCGCATGGACGGCGTCGCTAAGCATCTTAAACGCCTGCACATAAGCCTGCACATATTTTTTGAAAGAGAGATTTCCGGCATGATTCCATTGTTTCTGGGAATTCACCTCATTTCCCAACACCCAATTTGAAACCAAACAGTCCGGCTGGCTAAACACCTCGCCCAGATAGCAGAACGCTGCCTCCAGGGTTTCTCTGGACTTATTATGTAAGGTATTCAGCATATACCAGTAATCGTCCCGGGGCTGCCTTGCCGTAGGATAAATCAAATATTGATTCTCACTGTTCCAGGGCATGTACACTACCAGAGTCACGCAGACTCCCCGTTTTACAAACATTTTTACTTCCCTTTGCATGGTTTTGTTAAAATAGTAGGTCTTACCATTGTAGACGTAAGGTGTACCTTCTCCCTCTTCTGCTATCAAATCATTCAGGTTTACATTTACCAGCGTATGTTTAGAATCCAGATTCGTATCTGCCGCAAAGTGAATGCCCTTCTTTGTGGGCGGAAGCTTATATTTCTGGGTATTCTCCGCAGCAGCCTGAGGATTACTCACATATTTCGTATTGCTGATAAGCTTTAGTGACTTCCCTTTCTTTACTGCAATGCCGAATTTAGAAACCACATTGACTTTGTCCTGTGTATCCAGTTTAAAAGTAAGCTTTGATTTCTTCGGAGATTCCGCCAGTACACAGACAGGTTTCCCGGTAAGTCCATTGATCTTTACCAGATAATAGTTTCCGTCGCTGCCTGATACTTTACCATTCACTTTCGCACGGACTACCGTGCTGCCAGACACAATCTTTGCAGACGTAATCTTTGCCGGCTTTGATGCTGCTTCTGCCTGTCTTCCAGACAGACAGAAGCACACTGCAAAAAGAATGATTAAAACCAGTCCAATCCTTCTATATCTCATTTTATCCCCTTCTTTCCTTCCGTTTATTTTTTAATCTTTACGCTTTTCCCCTGGCCTTTCTTTTTCAAAAGTTTTGTATATGCCTTATATTTCTTTTTCGGAACCTTAATGACTGCTTTCTTGTAAATGCCCTTAAATGCATTTTTCCCTGCTTTTTTCAGTTTCGTGCTTTTAATCACGATACTCTTCAGTTTCTTACAGTTATAAAATACCTTTCCTTCCAACTGCTTTAATACTGTGCTCTTCAAAACGGCTTTCCTCACCTTCTTACAGCCCGCAAAAGCATTGTTTCCAATTTTTAACACATTTTTTCCTACTGTAATACTTGTCGCTTTTTTGTTATTTTTGAATGCCGACGCACCGATTTCTGTTACTTTATATTTCACGTTCTCAAATATCACTGTGTCAGGAACTACAAGTTTTGTGAAACTCCCCTTCATTCCTACTACCGTCACCGTACGTTTTAAAAGACTTGTAACCTTATAGAGATAGCCCTTACTTTCATAGATATTTCCCTCTCTGATGTCACTATACCCAGGGGTTGAACCAGGAGGTACAGGCCGTGGATTTGGATGCGGTACAGGATTCGGTTTATCTGGGTCTGGCTTATCTGGATCTGGCTTATCTGGATTTGAACCAGGATCTGGTTCTTTCAGCACCAGCCCCTGCTCTGCTGCCAGAAACACATTTTTATATCCCTTCAGAAGCTCTACATCCTTCTCATCCTCTTCTATTGCCCGTTTCATGGCATTATAAGCCTGCACGAACTGACTCCAGGACTCTTCTGTATATTTTCCTCCGTCCTTCTGTATCTTATCCGCATACTGACTCACATAGCCGGACAGTTCATCCTGCAGTTCCTTTACTTCCTGATTTGCTTTTTTCACAAGCCTGATTACCACTTTTCCTTCGATAAACTCAATGTCTGTCGCTTTCTCATCAAATCCCAGCTTTGCGGCATTTACAACTGAAATATCTATCCCATCCATGTCAATCACTGCATCCCCATTTGGTGTGAGGATAATTTCTGCTGTTTCTTCTTCTTCATCCCATTTTATTTCTGCATTCATACAGGCATCCGAAGGCAGTGAAATGTTTCCGTCATCCTGAATGGTTATCGGCTGTTTTCCTGAAATGGACATTTCCCCCGGCATAGTGTTCTCTGTCCTGTCGCCGGACAATGCCATCAATTCTTCCTCCGTATACACATCATCTGTTATCGTAATGAAAGAAACCTGGCCGCTAAAGCCATTTGTCATTCCATATGCGAAATTCTTATATTTCCCACCGCCAACCACGAAACTTGTGATATCGGAATCCGTCTTATTGAACCAGCTCTGCCAGCCGTCTCTCCACCATCCCGGCACCATGATATCGCTTCCTCCGTCTATACTGACGCGAATCTGCCCCTGATAATCTTGCCGTGTAGTATCAAAGCTCATAGCAACCGTATGCCACGCTCCATCATTAATTGCTGAGCCTAACTCTCCCCGCAAACCGCTTGTCTCTGTCCGGAAAGACGCACGGAATTTGCCGTTTGCCGCCAGCCCATAGACCATATCAGATGACTGCGCCGTAGTGTTACTTCCGCCTGCCCCCCAAACCGTTGTCCCTACTGTCTGGGTAGTTTTAAAACGATAGACGATTGTGCCGCCTGTGGTGCGTTCCCTCAGATTCTGCATTGCACGGATGTATGCGCCTCCCATATAACGGGAATCATTTGCATCTCCCAAATCTACAATATTCGTACCATCAAAAACCACATCAGAAAGATCCAGATCTAATGCCATTTTGTCCGTATCAAACGAATTCTTTGCCGCCGCACGCACTGATTTCAGCATAGGCATTGTCTGAATGATAAATGCCCCTTCTGCCGCATGTTCACCAATTTCTGCCCGAACGCGGATGCTGTAAGCCCTGTTTGCATTCAAAGCCTTTTTTACTTTCAGAGCCGTACCTGTAATCTCAAAATAATCATTATCCTGTGCGCCCTCTCCATCAACAAACATATACGTGCAAGTCCCCTCCGGAACTTTTCCTTTCATTCCAAAACTGCCTGCCTCTGTCCCAACTGCCGTTTCCCTAAGCTTTCGGTTACTTAGCGTCAGCACAAACTCTTGCACCTGTCCTTTTTTCAATTCTACATTCTGAGTCTCAAACTTCACTCTTTTTGCTGTATTTCCTGTCACCAGTGCGTGGACTTCCACCTGATAAATCCGATCTGTCGGAAGCCCGTCAAGCTTAAGTTCCTCTCCACCTCCTTCTATGGAATAAGTCCTTCCGGAAGTCTTTTCCGTAGCCGTAAGACATACATCGCCAAGCGTCCCTTCGCTGTATAATTCCTGCAAATTCTCTTTACTCAGCACAATAGAATTTTCTCCAAGCATATATATTGGAGCCTCATCTTTTGCTACATCTTCATAAGCAAACTGGTACTCCAGATTCGCAATCCTGGTGTTCGTGTTCAATCCGCACTCACGAATGAACTGCCTGGTCATCCTTGCCTGGCCTGCCGCCCCAGGATGAACCGTTCCATCTCCAAAATAGTGCGCACTGTTCATCAAATAGGGATATACATCTATTTCTTCCTGCCATTTGGTCCACTGGTCGATAAACAATATCTTCCCATCTTCTTTTGCCACATCCCGCATACGCGCCACGGACCCGGTCGCTCCAGGAATCTTTGTCCCCCAATTTCCTGTCCCCGGCGTCGGGCTTCTGAAAATAATCAATGCATCCGGATTTACTTCCCTGATTTTCGCCGCTATCTGCTTAAGCTGTACCTGGTAAGTATCATTTATCGCATCGTTTGTTCCGAGCATAATAGATACGATATCAGGGCAATACTTTGTCATACGCTGCTCAATGTGCTCCAGCGTCCTCGCCGCCGTCGCACCAGATACCGCCGTGTTTATTACGATGTCGTCTACTCTCCCCAAATCTTCTTTTACATATTTTTCAAAAAGCTGTGCAATACCGTCATGACCGCCCGTATGCTGCGCGGCATGGGTAATCGAATCTCCCATAAAAAGCCACGTCAACGGAGTTGCTTTATCATCTGCTTTCGCCCGGATTGCCTCCTGCAGCTCCGTGCGTTCCGTCTCCGCCGCAGCTGCCTGATTCCCTTCCTCAATCTCTCCTGCCACCGGAACAAACTGAACCGTTCCGTCCTGCGTCCTGACTGTCAGGGTGTATTCTTTTCCCTTAGGAAGCTCACTGATCGTAAATGGATTTCCGAAAGCTAACCCGCTAATTTCCATCCCATCTATCTCCAGAATGTATCTCCACCCTGTTCCGGGTACCTCCTGGGGAACCGTCACTTTCAGGCTGTCAGACGAAGCTGCCACTCCCGGCGCCTGTGACAGCCAGGTATCCGGCGCCTCTGTCTGACGCCAGTCCTGTATGGTCGGAAAACCTGCCGTCTGCCCATATACATCTTCTGAAAACTGCTTTGCAATCTCATAATGCCCTGCAGCATTCAGCAATCCGTCCTCTGTCAGCATCGTATTTTTAAAATTATCTGTATCTGTCCGGCTCAAATGATCTACAAGAATAATCCTCCGCCTGTTTTCCGGGCTGGCCGTCTGCACAACTTCCCTCGCCGCTGCCGCATAAAGGGAAACATTTTCTGCTGTTTCTGCGTCCTTTACCGCATGTGGAAGCTGAATTACCGCAAACCCCTCATTATATTTCATAGCAAGAGCCTTTAGAATAATACTGGTTAACGCGCCCTTAAAATCCTCTATCCCTTCTGCACCTCTCAGATAATCTTCTGGTCCAACCAAATAAGATACCGCCATTGGATCCAGCCTGGAAATATGGCTGTCCAGCTCAGACGCAAACGCCTGGGCATCCTGGCCTGACTTTCCAGCGTTCATCGTATACCGCTGCATCCCAAGCACAACACCGTCCACACGCTTTACCCAGCGCACATATTCCTCAAACTGTCCGATAAAGTTCCTGACTCCTCCGACTTCTTCGAACCTTCCCTGCGTCTCAACACCGCCGCCAAACAGCCAGGTATTGTCATATTTATCCGCCGCGAACATCCCGGTAGCGTCTCCGCGTTCTGATACTCCTGAAACAGTCACGGCAGTAACTTCTCCATTTAGATTTCCAAAATTCGTATGCTTCTGGTAACTGTTTCCGCTTAATCCTCCAATCGTTACCGCATCTATTTCCGTGCGCCAATCCCTGTAATTCGTTGAGGTTTCTCCAAAAAACGCCCTAAAAAAATCCTTCGTGCCTTTTGCCGTAGCATCTGTTGCCGCCCATTCATTTCCGTTGTCCCACGAACAGCTTGCGCCTGTCCCGGAAATAGACAGATTTAATGTATAAGACGCATTAGCTGAAAGCCTTTGCCCTGTCGGTATCGCCCAATCCGTGCTTCCCTGTGAACTTCCCGACATCACATATACCGTACCGTTTGTGCCGACAATCACAGCAATCGATGAATTTTTGCCGCTTTCAGAATTCGAATTATTATCCTTGTCGTAAATTTCCAACAAATTAATATAATTTTTAGGAAAGCTTGTTGGCTTAAAAGTAATCGAAATATCTACGCCTATGGCGCTCCGCAAATTTTCTTTAAGAAGATTTGCGTCGCTTTCTGACACTGAAAACACATTTGTTCCATTAAAAGATGTCCCTCTGAACTCAGACGCATCATAGGAAAGTCCCTCTTCCATGGACGCACCCCTCGACGTACGTTCCGCCGCCTGCACGCTTCCCCCGCTGACAGCCAAAATCCCTGCCAGTACAAGCGAAAGTATCTTCTTGCATTTCTCTTTCATATTCTCCCTCCTGCATTTAATCAAATTTCTTGGGTAATTCCTATAATTTTCATAGCTTATTCGCCTCTGTTTTGTGAAAAATCACATTTTTTTAATTATATTCCTTGAAACTACATTTGTCAAATCATTTCCTCACCCCAAATACCCCAAAATGCCGCCTCGCTCTCCCAAACTGTTGGTAACAGTTCAGCCTGCGGATTCACTGTTACGGAATCCAGCCCATTTAAAGTTTGCTGAGCACAAAGGGCTGGATTCTCTGGCTGAATTTACGCATTCTCACGGACTTTGCAGCAAGTGCAAAGTCCCGGGCTGAACTGTTACAACTGTCGCACTGTGACGCAACAAAGTGTTGACATTGGAATTCCTGCATAGTAGAATAACAATAATTGTGCGTTTAAGGACGCGGCAGAGAAAGGACTTTTTTCATGAATGATTTTAAGGTTGGCTTTATTGGCCTGGGACTAATTGGCGGTTCCATCGCCAAAGCATTGAAATATTTTTATCCGGGCGTGCACATTACTGCCCATACAAGGAGCATTGAAACCGCCCGGTATGCGCTTTCTGAGGGGATTATTGATGATGCGTGTACAGAAATCGGCAATGCTTACGGGGAATGCGATTACATTTTCCTGTGCGCGCCCGTGGAAGCAAATGTCGCCTACCTCCAAACCCTGAAACCTTTTCTAAAGGAAGATTGTATTCTGACAGACGTGGGAAGCACCAAAACGGATATCCATGAACACATCAACGCCCTCGGGATGCAGAAAAACTTCATCGGCGGCCATCCAATGGCAGGCTCTGAAAAGACAGGAATCGTCAATTCCAAGCGGCATCTTCTGGAGAACGCTTACTATGTGCTGACTCCCACTGAGGAAGTCTCGCCTGACAAAGTAAAGCGCTACGAAAATCTAGTACAGACAATCAAAGCGCTCCCCCTAATCCTGGATTACCGGGAACATGATTACGTGACAGCGGCAATCAGCCATCTCCCCCATCTCATTGCGTCTTCACTGGTAAATCTGGTGAAAGATTCTGACAATGACAGGGAAACGATGAAAACCGTAGCCGCGGGCGGCTTTAAAGATATCACAAGGATTGCTTCGTCTTCCCCGGAAATGTGGGAGCAAATCTGCTCCACAAACCGGGAAAATATCATTACCGTGCTGGACAACTATATCAACAGCCTGATATCAGTCAAAATCGCGCTCGCAGAGCATGACAGCCACAAGATTTATGAGCTTTTTGACACTTCAAGGGATTACCGGAACTCTATATCTGACGTTTCACGGGGACCTCTCAAAAAAGTCTACTCTATTTACTGCGATATGGTGGACGAAGCCGGAGGAATTGCCGCACTGGCTACAATCCTGGCTACCAACGGTATCAGCATTAAAAATATCGGTATCGTCCACAACCGTGAGTTTGAAGAAGCCGTACTCCAGGTCGAGTTCTATGAGGAAGAAGCACGGAAGAAAGCCGTCGGATTGCTTAGGAAATACCGTTACACCATTTACGAGCGATGACACAGCCGGCATATTAGAAAGGAAACTACAGATATTATGAAATATAGCAGAGTAAAAAAACTACGCGGGGAGCTGACGGTTCCCGGCGACAAATCCATCTCCCACCGTGCAGTTATGCTGGGAGCGTTAGCAGAGGGCACGACAGAAGTTACAAACTTTCTTCTGGGCGCCGACTGCCTTTCTACCATCGAATGTTTCCGGAAACTTGGTATTTCTGTGGAACTCCTGGAAAATACTGTCCGCATTCATGGAAAAGGGCTCCACGGGCTCTCAAAACCCACGTCGGAACTGAACACCGGGAACAGCGGGACTACTACCCGGCTGATTTCCGGTATCCTTGCCGGGCAGAAATTCGAAACTTTTCTAAATGGAGATGCTTCTATCCAAACTCGCCCCATGAAACGGATTATAGAGCCGCTCACACAGATGGGCGCACAGATTACCAGTATCCGGGACAACGGATGCGCACCGCTGCATATTACGGGAAAGTCTCTCCACGGCATTCATTATCTATCTCCCGTGGCGTCTGCACAAGTAAAATCTTCTATTTTACTTGCAGGGCTTTATGCCGACGGCCCTACCAGCGTAACAGAACCTTACCTCTCGCGGAACCACTCAGAAATCATGTTGCGCTATTTTGGGGCGGACGCCCGCTCTGAAGGCACTCATGCATCTGTCAGCCCAAACCCACGGCTGACCGGGCAGCATGTCCATGTACCGGGAGACATTTCCTCCGCCGCATATTTTCTCGCTGCCGGGCTTATGGTTCCGGATTCTGAAATACTGATAAAAAATGTAGGCATCAATCCCACCCGTGACGGCATCCTGCGGGTATTTCGAGAGATGGGCGGCAGCATTACACTCCTGAATAAAAGACAAAGCAGCGGAGAACCCACGGCTGACCTGCTGGTAAAAACAAGCCGTCTCCACGGCATTACTGTAAACGGCAGCATCATCCCGACACTAATTGACGAAGTCCCAATCCTCGCTGTCCTGGCATGTTTTGCAGAAGGCACCACTGTCATCAAAGACGCGCAAGAACTGAAAGTAAAAGAATCCAACCGCATCGACGTTATGGTTAAAAATCTTTCGGCTATGGGCGCGCACATCCGCGCCACAGCGGATGGCATGATAATTGAAGGCGGCCATACACTCCACGGCGCACAAGTTGACAGCTGCCTGGATCACCGCATCGCTATGTCCTTTGCCGTCGCCGCTCTGGTTTCCGAAGGAGAAACAGAAATCCTGGGAGCCGACTGCGTAAAAATCAGCTACCCAGGATTCTATACAGATTTAAAACAAATCATCTGCTCATAATATACTTTTGTATTCCTGAATTATTTTTTCATGGTCTGCGCATTTCCTGTGCAGACCTGTCTTGAAAGTATCTCATAAATCTCCTGCCGGCTTCTTTTAAGAGACATCGGGTGCCCCGCCTGATCCAGAAAACAATGCCTGCTTTCCCCGGTACACCGGACTTCTCCTGTCTCTCTATCTTCTACCCGGTAAGCCAGCCGCAGAGTAATTCCGTTAAATTCCACCACATCTACACGGATAACCACCATATCTTCGAAACGCGTCATCGCCCGGTATTTTGCCGATACTTCCAGCACCGGGCTGGCAATGCCCCTGCACTCCATTTCTCCATACCCAATTCCTATCTGGCGAAGCATATCTGTCCTGGCTTCCTCAAACCAGCGGATATAATTGGAGTGGTGGACAATGCCCATCTGATCTGTTTCATAGTACTGTACTCTGTGTTCATATGGCTGCACTTCCCTCATCTCCTTAACAATTCTGCTATCCGACTGTCCTAACATACGCTTACTCTCTGCCGCTCCAGCAATATGTACAAAGCTTGCACGGTGAAATCCCAATAGACGCTTCCATATCATCCAGCCTGTGGAACCGAAGGCTGGTAAAATTCAGCTGCTTCCGTATCTCATCCACCATCTCTTTATAATTCTGGCTGTCAGGGTTCGCATAGTCCTGCAGTACTTCCGCCTCCTTATCGCCTTCACGCTCCCGGATAATCCTTCTGGTAATCAGATCCAGCTCGGATTTCGACCTGGAGAAATTCAAGTATTTGCATCCGAAAAGCAACGGCGGACACGCCGGGCGGATATGTACTTCCTTCGCACCGCTCTGATACAAAAACTCTGTCGTTTCCCTTAGCTGCGTGCCGCGCACAATAGAATCATCAATCAGCAGCATCTTTTTTCCACGAATCAAAGCATCTATCGGAATCAGTTTCATCCGGGCGATCAGATTTCTCTGGCTCTGTTTCGCAGGCATAAAAGAACGAGGCCAGGTCGGCGTATACTTAATAAACGGACGCGCAAACGGTATCCCGGACTCATTGGCATAGCCAATGGCATGGGCAATTCCTGAATCCGGAACACCTGCCACATAGTCCACATCCACATTATCACGCTTAGCCAGCATTTTTCCGCAGTGGTAGCGCATCTCTTCCACATTTACACCTTCATATGTTGAGGTAGGGTATCCATAATATACCCAGAGGAAAGAACATATCTTCATCTCCTTTCCCGGAGGGCTTACTGTCTCTACACTCTCAGGCGTCATATACACGATTTCCCCAGGTCCTAATTCCTTATAATCTACATAGCCCAGGTTAATATATGCAGAACTTTCAAAAGATGCACAGAACGCATCCTTTTTCTTCCCAATAACCAGCGGCGTTCTTCCCATCCTGTCCCTGGCGGCATATATTCCCTCTTTTGTCATAATTAAAAGCGTCAAGGAGCCTTTCACGATTTCCTGTACAAACCGAATACCTTCTACAAGACTATCCTTCTGGTTAATCAGGGAAGCCACCAGCTCCGTAGCATTGATTCTGCCGCCGCTCATCTCCAGAAACTGAGTCGGGCCTTTCTGATATGCCAATTTAATCAATTCCTGTTCATTATCCAGCCTTCCCACTGTCGTAATCGCAAAACTTCCCAGGTGCGACTGGATAACCAAAGGCTGCGGCTCGCTGTCCGAAATACAGCCGATTCCCAGATTCCCTTCCATCTCCTCTACATCACGCTCGAACTTTGTCCGGAATGGTGAGTTTTCTATATTATGGATTGCCTTATTGAATCCGGCTCCTCCGTATACAGTCATTCCCCCTCGCCTCGTTCCCAGATGGGAATGGTAGTCCACTCCAAAAAACAAATCCATCACACAATTCTGTTTCGATGCAACACCGAATATTCCACCCATAACTTATACTCCTTTCAAAATTGAGCCTTTCTGTACTTCTCTATCAGTATACCCTCTTGTGTATCCGAACTCAACCCCATTCGACATTTTTTACACGCGGGTCTTTGTTCCCTTTGTATCACGTTTGCCAATTCGCAGCCGTTTCAGGCAGATTTCTTTTTCTTTATATACTGCCGTGCCTTCGCAGGAAGCGTCCAGATAATGCACCGCTTCCAACACATCCTCTTCTCCCAGCCGGATTCCCCGGACGCCCACGGCTCCCTTTTTCTTGTAAGGAACCTCTTCCGCCTGAAATCTCAGGAAAAATCCCTGGCGGGTCTGGAGCGCCAGCTGCTCAATACCCTTCATATCTGCAATCGAAACCACTTCGTCACCCTCCTGCAGTTTCGTTGCCGCTATGGTACGTTTCGCCACATCAAATTCGCTGCCCTCTACCTGTTTCAGCATTCCCTGGGCAGTTGCAAACAGAAGCACCGCCCCTTTCACTCTCTGCAGGCACTCTACCAATACGATTTTCTCTTGAGCGCTGTCATAATTACACAGATTATCGATAGGCGTCCCCTTGTCCCGGAACTTGCCGTAAGGCACGTCGGGCACTTTCACCGTATGCTGCTTTCCGGTATCTGTAAAAATACAGATTTTATCTGTATTCATACAGGTCAGCACGTATTTATTTTCCGAATCCGCCGCTTCCCGGTTCCGCTCATACACTGAAACATCCACCGTCTTGGCGTATCCGAATCTGTCCATCAGAAATACCACTTCTGTCTCGACAGGCTTTTTCTCTTCATAGACAGCTTCTGCAGCATTTTCTATCACGGTTCTCCTCGGCGTCCCATACTCCTTTTTCACTGCCTCCAGCTCTTTGATAATCACTTTCGCCATAGACCGATAATTATTCAGGATATCCTCATAGCGGGCAATATTTTTCAGGGTCGCCTCATGCTCCTTCATCAACGCCTCAATCTCCAGCCCAATCAGTTTATACAGACGCATTTCCAGAATCGCTGTAGCCTGCGCCTCTGTAAAACGCAGGGCTGCCGCCAGCTTTTCTGATTCCTTTGACTTAAACTTAATCCCTTCCGTCTCCCCATTGATCAGGCATGCCTTTACCTGCTTCTGGCTCTTGCTTCCCCGCAGGATTTCAATAATCAAATCAATCACATCACATGCTTTGATAAGACCTTCCTGAATCTCCTTTTTCGACAGCTCTTTATTCAGAAGCGTACGGTATTTCCGCGTCGCCAGTTCAAACTGGAAATCGATATGATGCTCCAACACATTTCTAAGACTCATCGTCTCAGGCTTTCCATCGCATACCGCCAGCATATTCACGCTGAACGTATCTTCCAGCCGGGTTTTCTTATACAACAAGTTAATCAGGTTTTGCGCATCTGCATTTTTCTTCAGCTCCAGCACGATACGGATACCTTCTTTTGAGGACTGGTTTGAAATATCCACGATGTCCGAAGCCTTTTTCGTCTCCACCAGGGACGCTACATCGTTTAAAAACTTCCCGATGTTCGCCCCCAGCATCGTATAAGGAATTTCCGTAATCACGATGCGCTCTTTCCCGCCCTTTAGCTGCTCCACTTCCACCTTGCCCCGGATTTTGATTTTCCCCGTCCCGGTCTTGTAAATCTGGGGCAGGTCATCCTTGTTTACCACAATTCCCCCTGTCGGAAAATCCGGTCCCTGGATGTACTGCATCAGCTCTTCATCCGTAATTTTGCTGTTTTTAATCATGGCCTGCACTGCATCCACCACTTCACCCAAATTATGCGGCGGAGCGCTGGTGACCATTCCTACGGCGATTCCCTCGGAACCGTTTACCAGAAAATTCGGAATCCGTACCGGAAGCACCTCAGGTTCCTTTTCTGTCTCATCAAAGTTTGGCAGAAAATCCACTACATTTTTATCCAAATCACCTAAAAACGTCTCCTGGGTAATCTTCTGCAGGCGTGCTTCTGTATATCTCATAGCAGCCGCCCCGTCCCCTTCTATGGAGCCAAAATTTCCATGGCCGTCCACCAGAGGAAGCCCTTTTTTAAATTCCTGCGCCATCACTACCAGCGCTTCATAAATAGAACTATCCCCGTGGGGATGGTATTTACCCATCGTATCGCCCACGATACGGGCGCACTTCCTATACGGCCTGTCATAGCGGATACCCAGCTCATACATATCATAAAGCGTACGGCGCTGCACCGGCTTGAGTCCGTCCCGGATGTCCGGAAGCGCGCGCGAAACGATAACGCTCATAGCATAGTCAATATAAGACTTCTGCATCACGTCCGAATATTCCGTGCGTATAATATTCTGCTCTAAACTTTCCATCTCTGTACCTTACCTTCCATTGCTATACGTCAAGTTCCGCATCCTGGGCATGTTCATAGATAAATGCCTTCCGTGGCGGAACTTCCGTCCCCATCAGCATCTCCGTCACATCCGAAGCCATCCTCGCATCTTCAATTTCCACACGCTTCATTATCCTGGTCTCAGGATTCAGCGTTGTCTCCCAAAGCTGGTCAGCATCCATTTCTCCAAGGCCTTTATAGCGCTGCAGGGTAAATGAGCCTTTGTGTGCCTTACGGTAACGCTCAAGAGCTTTGTCATCATAAAGATATTCTTCTTCTCCTTTTGACGGCATCGCCTTGTACAGAGGCGGCATCGCAATATATACATGCCCTTCATAAATCAAATCCGGCATAAAACGGTAAAACAGAGTCAGAAGCAGCGTGCTGATATGGGCGCCGTCCACATCAGCATCCGCCATAATGATAATCTTGTCATAACGCAGCTTTGTAATGTCAAAATCGTTTCCGTACCCTTCAGAAAATCCGCAGCCAAACGCATTGATCATTGTTTTAATTTCTGCATTGGCCAGCACCTTATCAATACTCGCTTTTTCCACATTCAAGATTTTCCCCCGGATAGGAAGTATCGCCTGGAAATTCCGGTTTCTGGCTGTCTTTGCAGAACCTCCCGCAGAATCTCCCTCCACAATGAAAATCTCACACTTGGAAGCATCTCGGCTCTCACAATTCGCTAATTTTCCGTTCGAGTCAAAAGAATATTTTTGCTTCGTCAGCATATTCGTCTTAGCTTTCTCTTCCGACCGTCTGATTTTCGCCGCTTTCTCCGCGCAGGAAAGCACGCTTTTAAGCGTCTCCAGATTTCTGTCGAAATATAGAACCACCTCTTCTCCTGTCACCTTCCCTGAAGCCTTTGAAGCGTCCTGATTGTCCAGCTTCGTCTTTGTCTGCCCTTCAAACCGGGGCGCCGGATGTTTGACGGAAATTACAGCCGTCAACCCGTTTCTTATGTCCGCTCCGGTAAAGTTCGCGTCTTTTTCTTTCAATATGCCAAGCTCCCTGGCATACGTGTTCATCACTGTCGTAAACACTGTTTTAAATCCCGTTAAGTGCGTACCACCCTCCGCGTTGTAAATATTATTACAAAAGCCCAGTACATTTTCATGGAATTCATTCACATACTGGAACGCACACTCCACGGTAATTCCTTCAGATTCCCCTTTAAAATACACCGGCTCATGGATAGTCTCTTTCTTCTTATTCAAATCCTTTACATATCCAATAATGCCATCAGGTTCATGAAACTCAATATGTTCCGTTGCCCCGTCCCGTTTATCCTCAAAAACAATCACCAGATTCGGGTTCAGGTAAGCCGTCTCATGCAGCCTGCTCTTCACCTCTGCCGCTGCAAACCTGGTCTTTTCAAAAATCTCCGGATCAGGCAGAAAGTTAATCCAGGTTCCCGTCTTTTTCGTCCTTCCGATGACCGGAAGCAGCCCATTTTCTAATTCAACGGTAGGAACGCCTCTCTCATAACGGTCATAGTGCACTGCACCTTCACGGCTTACTTTGATTTCCAGATAAACAGACAGCGCATTGACTACCGAAGAACCCACCCCGTGCAGCCCTCCGCTCGTCTTATATACCGTATTATCAAACTTTCCTCCCGCATGGAGCGTGGTAAACACAAGCCTCTCTGCAGACATCCCTTTCTCGTGCATCCCCACCGGAATCCCACGTCCATTGTCGTTTACCGTAGCAGAGCCGTCTTTCTCCAGTGTTACCTCTATCCTGTCACAGTGCCCTGCCAGATGCTCGTCCACGGCATTATCCACAATCTCATATATCAGATGGTTCAGCCCTTTCCGCGACACGCTTCCTATATACATGCCCGGCCGTTTCCTGACTGCCTCCAGTCCTTCCAACACTGAAATACTGCCGGCGTCATATGTGATACTTTTCGCCATTTTTTCATTCCTTTCTCCGCCGGAACCTGCCCGGCATACACTCCGGATTTCCGGAAAGATATCATCCCGTCTTATATGCGAACTAATATTCTGTTACCCAACGGCTATTATAACCATAAATCCTACAGAAATGCAAGAAAAAAAGCACTATTCCTTCGATAAACCACATCTGCCAAACTACCATGATTTATTTCTCCGCTTCTTCTACACGCGGATATGGAATATTGCTTTTTGTCCTTCTTACCTTCTTCTGATTCGCTTCTTCTATAAACCTTCAAATATCTCTCCCAGCGTCATCGTTATATGCGGAAATCCTCTTAAACTGATCACTGTTTCTGCATTATAGTGTTCCTCTTCTTTGTCATTTTCTAAAATATAACTGTACCTCAAAATATATTTTCCATTTTCCAGGTAATAGATTTCGACGGCTCCCTGCTGTGAAACAATCCAATATTCTTCCACTCCTGCTTTTTCATAAGCCGCCATTTTTTCTGTCCTATCTTTCATGACCGTTGACGGACTTAACGTTTCAGCAATAAACTTTGGCACGCCGCTGTAACTCCCGCCTTTCAAATGCTTCCTGTCACAGATTACCATGATATCAGGAACGACATAATCATCATTTTCCTCCGGATGATATTTAAAATCCAGATTTTCCATGAATACCAGGCACAAGCTATTCTTCAATCCTATCTTTATAATCGTATTAATATTATTATTAATGATTCCATGCCTGTAATTTGGCGATGGCGACATATCATATACGATGCCATTCATTTTTTCCTGCTTTCTATATTCTTCTTTCAATAATGGCATAGTTTCACATCCTTTCCTAAAGCGTGCAGATGGCAGGAATGAATTTTCAAACACGCTCTAATATCAAATTATAGCACAGACCCCAAATGCTGAAAAGAAATTTTCTAAAACAACAATTCCTACAAAACAATAAAACGCTATAACACTCACCTTGCGTGCTTTAGCGTTTCACATTTTCTCAACAGTCCGTAGGGGAATCGAACCCCTGTTTCCGCCGTGAGAGGGCGGCGTCTTAACCGCTTGACCAACGGACCATATCTTAACCGACTCCCATATATTACTACACCTTCCGTCAAAATGCAAGCGTTTTTTTCTCTTTCTTCTCTTTTTCACTCCCGCACAGCTCCGTCCCGTCAAACATATGATAAAGTAAAAAGAAATCAGGAGTATCTAAGCCATGTATTTAGGCGTTGGTATTTTTATCATAATATGTATCTTCTTTTTCTATCTCCGGTTTTACCGGAAACCCTGCGCGATCCGCAAAGTATGCTGCCTGTGCATGAAAGAAAAATGCTGTATCCTTTCAGACCTTATTACTCCGTTTGGATATGCTTACGATGAGCAGCAGGATATATTCACCTCACGAATTGACGCATGGCAGCGCCATTACGGTTACTGTACCCTCTTTGACGCCACCGCGCCCTTTTTCCAGATGGTGTTCGACTGTGAACCTGTCTATTTTAACTATAAAGGCTGTACCTGGATGATTGAATTTTGGAAAGGGCAGTACGGAATAAATACAGGATGTGAAGTAGGCGTCTACAAAGCTGATCGTCTTCTTCGTCCATCCGAACGCAAACACACGCTTTTCTATGGAGTCAGCGGATGCGAAATGCTTCCCTTGGAAATCCGCCTGTGTAAAAACGGCCGTCCACTCTTTGCTCTATCCAAATGCCACTGGTGGCTGACTGGATTTTGCATGGGAATGTTCTCAAAACCACGCGAACTGCAGCTGACAGTCTCCATCACATTTCCGAATTGCGACATGATGCATGCTTTCACAGAAGCTTTACAGGAGAACGGCTATTGCCAAAACACTTTCTGCATAGAAGACCATACTGTTACCCTCTTTTTCGATATCCCAGAATCGCCGCAGCCCTGCCGCCATTTCAGGCTTCGCCGCGCCATAGCACAGTGCATGAACCGTCTGTTCTGCTGGATTTACCGCCGGATTACCAGGCCGTTTTGCAAAAACATCGACCGCCTTCTGTACCTGTATTATTTCCTCCCCTTTGCTTTCAGGAAAATGATTACCATACGAAAACCAAGAAAACGCCGGAGGACTATGCGATGAATTATAATCACCGACTCCAAAAAGCTTTCCTTCAGGCTCCCACTCTCCCGCTCTCCGAAGATTCCAAATATATTTTAATCAGCGACTGCCATCGGGGAAATGGCAGCTCCAGCGATAATTTTTTAAAAAACCAGCATCTGTACTTTGCAGCGCTGCAGCACTACTATGCCCAGGGTTTTACCTATATCGAACTCGGGGACGGCGACGAGCTTTGGGAGAACCGTTCCATGCAGCAGATTATAGATGTCCACAGCAACGTATTTTGGCTGCTCTCAAAATTTTACCAGAAAAAGCGGCTCTATCTGCTATATGGAAATCATGATATTATAAAAAAATCACCCAAAAAGGCAGAACAGTTTTTTGAATCTTATTCCTGTCCTTCCGAGCGTAAAGACCTCCCCCTCTTTCCCGGAATCACCTTCTATTCCGGCCTGATTCTAAAAGATTCCGAACAGCAGAAAGACATTTACCTAACTCACGGCCATCAGACCGACTTTTTAAACAGCAATCTGTGGCAATTAAGCCGTTTCCTTGTACGTTATGTATGGGGTCCTGCCGAACGTATGGGATTCCACGACCCTACCAGCGCCGCCAAGAATAACAAAAAGAAACGCCGCGCCGAAGAAAAACTTACAAACTGGGCGCAAAGCAAAGGTCATATATTAATCACCGGGCACACACACCGCCCCATGATCGGAACAGCCGACGCACCTTACTGCAACACTGGAAGCTGCGTCCATCCCCGCTGTATCACTTGCATTGAAGTTGAACATCGCTGCATGACGCTTGTAAAATGGACGATGAATACACGGGCTGACCAAACCCTCTATGTCGCGCGTGAAGTACTCGCAGACCCCATCTGTATCAGCGAATATACAAAAAACCCCTCGGCATCCTAGCCGGGGGAGTTTTTATACCTCTGACAGTTATCCAAAAATCAATTGACATAAGTAAATCTTATGATTATGTGCAGCATCGATTTATTTAAAAAATAGCATATATCTTTATATTGCCCTTTTAATAACATTTAAAATTTGACCCCAATTTTGACCCCAAAGATTACATTCTGAAACAACCGAAAACGACCTGAAATTCAATTTTATAGCTTTTAAAGCATTAAAAAAGTGCCGAAAATGCTATGTTTTCGACACTTTTCATATATGGAGCTGACTGTTTCAATGTCGAACTCTCCACACCCTTATCACCGTCAGCATTTTTAGTATCAGTAATTTCTGTAAGCGTGTCTAAATCAATCACTGTTTCATTATTTATATAATACCATGTGATAACAAGCCTGTCATCATAAACATAAATTTTATCAACGAAATATTCTAAAATCGTATTTCTTGTTTCTGTATCATCAAAGTCTGCATTGGCATACTTGTCAAAATACTGCTGTATGCTGTGTCCATCATCTACAATAGCCTGTTTTAGCCTCTCTGTTTCGATGGCTTCTTTAATAGCTGTTTTCCGATTCTCTAATTCGGCAAGGCGATTTGTAACAGTATCAGACAGCACGCCTTTTTCAATAGCCTTTATTAAATTATTGATACCTTTCTCGGTTTCTTTTAATTCGGCTTCTAAACCACCTATATAACCATTATCAGCGTTTAACTCTTTGTAATATGTAGCTACATCCACAGCTAGGCTTGCCAGATTTTCTGAATTTTCAAGAAGTTGACGCAAAACCCACACCACATGGACTTCTAATTGAAGTTGAGGTATGTTCCGCAAATTACATTTATGTTTGCGATGATTTTTACAGGCATAATAATAATGGATTTTACCAGTCTTTGAAGTGCCGGACATTCCATGCATTGTTGCACCGCACTCACCGCAATATAATTTCCCGGTCAGCCAGTAACGAGGAGCGTCCTCCTCAATAGATGGCGTTTTTGCCTTGTGCTTATTTCTTTCAAACCGCTTCTGTACTTCTTCAAAAAGCTCATCCGATACAAGTCTTGGCATACCATCCTCAATCATAATATCCGAATACTCATATACGCCTTGTTTTTCAAAATATGCCTAAGGCTATTCACTTTAAATACACGCCCATGCACTGTCCTTACTCCCTGTGCATTCAACTCATCCGCAATTTCAGTCAATGGCTTGCCATCTGCATACTGTTTAAAAATATACTGTACCACAGGAGCAGTTGTTTCATCTTTAATATAATGCTTTGTATCGTCCACTTTATACCCTAACATCTTATGACCGTTATAAAGGGCATTCTCTGCATTATAACGCATTCCGCGCACAACATTTTGACGCAACTGCTTTGAATAAAATTCTGCCATAGATTCCAGCATACCCTCCATCAGAACAGATTCCGGTGAATCATCTGGAATCGCTTCTGCAATATAACTTATAGAACAGCCAGCATCCCGGATTGTTTTCTTTGCAAGGGCAAGGGTATATCTGTCCCTACCGAGCCTGTCTGTTTTCCAAAGTATCAGAACAGCAGGTTTTAATTTGCTAACTTCTGCTAACATTTGCTGGAATCCTGGTCTTTCGTCCGTTGTTCCTGATATTGCCCTGTCCGTATATTCTTTGATCATATTCAAATCATGTTTTTCCGCATAAAATTGCGCCTGTTCCCTTTGCTGGTCGATAGACGCTTCATTTTGAGAATGGGAACTAAAAAGGTAACACTCAAATTGAATGTTACCTTTTTTGCAACTATTGTAACGGTCTTCTCTTCCCGCATTTGGAGCATTCTTCGTAGTTGTAGGGTTTTGCATAGGGAGTACAGTCCGAGCAGCTGCCATGACCGTATTCACGGTTGAGAGCTGCTTCCACTCTGTGAGCCTGCCACTCCTTTGCATTAGCGAATATCTGACCACATGCACATTGGCAATACACTGGACCGCTGTCCGTGGTAAACACTCTGACCCAGTCATGCTTACACTCTGTACCAACATTCTTAACAGTTACCTTACAAGTAGCTTTCTTCTTAGAGCCATCTGCGGCGGTAGCAGTAATGGTAGCTGTCCCGTTAGAAACAGCCGAAACTTTACCGTTACTGTCTACTTTGACAACTTTAGTATTACTTGATTTCCATGTGACCTTACGCTGATTAGCATTGGTCGGCTTTGCTGTAGCTTTCAGAGTAACCGTAGCACCTTTCTTAGTAAGAGTGGCGGTCTTTTTATTCAGTGTTACAGAGGTAACAGGCTGTTTTACAGTCACCTTGCAGGTGTATTTCTTGCCAGATACCTTAGCGGTAATTGTAGCTGTGCCCTTTTTCTTAGCGGTTATTTTTCCTTTGGAATTTACTGTGGCAACAGATTTTTTGGATGTAGACCATGTGACTTTCTCAGTCGTTCCAGATACTTTAAGATTGTATGATTTCTTGACGTTCAGCGCAATTTCAGTTTTATTCAATTTCACTTTTGCCTTTGCCTCTGCTTGCATGGGCATAGCCAGTGTTAAAGCCATAGCAATAATAACAATAGTTGCGATTGATTTTCTGATGATGTTCTTCATAATGAATCCCCTTTCTTTGGTATATGCTAAATATTCATTTTTGTGAAAAAAATCGTCATTTTTCGACATATGTTAGCTTAATTAAAAATTATACTCTCTTTTATCAGTTTTGTCCATTTCAAAATCAGCTCCTTTCTTTTTTACTTTTGCACCCGCTCCCTTAATTATAGCCTAACGCAATAGATACAGAATAAGTGAAAAGAGATACAGAACC
>NZ_CALPCM010000020.1:0-50955 GCF_943193015.1 Hominisplanchenecus murintestinalis | reverse complement strand
CCTGGCTCATTCATCTGAGATATGTAACTAAAAAATCCTTGAAAAATAAGGAAAAAAGACTTGACTAAATAGGGAGGAGTAGAAAATGGCAAACAACATTACTGTGAATACCGGAACCGTAAAATCGAAAGCGGGTGAGCTAAGAAATCTGAATAAGACTTTTAAAAGCAAAGTCGAGCAGCTTAAATCAACAGAAAGCTCTTTAAATTCGATGTGGGAAGGGGAGGCTAAGACAGAGTTCCATAATGCATTTAATAAAGATATCACGCAGATGAATAACTTTTATAATGCAATTGAGAAATATGTAACAAGTCTCGAACAGATTGTGGCGGCATATCAGAATGCAGAGAAGAAAAATGTTTCCACAGCAACGCAGAGAAAATATTAAAGCGGAGGGTAAATAAGTATGGAAGGTACAATTAAAGTTAATACAGCGAAATTAAGAAGTACGGCAGGTTCATTTCAACAGACGGGAAACGCATTGAAGAGTACGACAAATCAAATGATGAATCTGGTAAACAGCTTAACGGGAAGCGTTTGGAGCGGGGATGCGGCAAATGCTTATACAAAAAAATTTAAACAGCTGCAGAATGATATTAACCGAATGATTAAAATGGTAAATGAACATGTGACAGATTTAAATAATATGGCGGCACAGTATGAAAAGGCAGAGGCTGATAATAAAGCAGCGGCATCTGCCCTGTCAGGAGATGTTATTGTATAAGATTTCAGGAGCACAGAAAAGCACCGGGAAAAACGGTGCTTTTCTGTTTATGAAATAGGAGAAAAAATATGGGAATAAGGTTACAGATTCAAAAAATAGGATGTCTGTTGTGGCTGGTAGGAATCTGTTTTTTGATTCCGCGGCATGTATTAGCGGAAGGCCTTACTGGTCTTGAAGAGGCAAAAAAAGGGATCGTAGAGATTCAGGCAGGTTTTAAGGATGAAAAAGGCATTTTTCGAAAAGTAAAATCTGGGAGTGGATTTCTAATCGGCGGCCGGGAGGGGAAAATGTATATCATAACCGGAAACCGTGTTGCGAGGATTACCAAAAAGGAGAAAAGGCTTTTTTGTGAAAAACATGAAATCCAGTTAGATACAGTTCCGGCAGAAGATGTTGTAAGGATTATTGTAAAAGGCGATGTGGCGATGGAGACTTCCATTTTAGCAAGCAGCAAGGCAAAAGATTTTGCGATATTGAATATAGAAAATATCATCAATGAAAAACAGCCGCTGCGTCTAAGGGAAGATTTTGAATGGAAAGCTGGGGAGAAAGTTTCTGT
This sequence comes from Hominisplanchenecus murintestinalis, assembly GCF_943193015.1. NCBI lineage: Bacteria > Bacillati > Bacillota > Clostridia > Lachnospirales > Lachnospiraceae > Hominisplanchenecus > Hominisplanchenecus murintestinalis. Next base: position 49,672 of record NZ_CALPCM010000020.1, on the reverse strand, counting down.
GCTGTCTTTCCGTCAGGAAATCAAAGGGCAGCAGTTTATGGATAGCGATGTAGAGGAATATATAGGAGAAATACAGATAAAGGATGTAAATTTGGACAAAGAATACTCGTTCCGATACGCAGCAGAACTGCCAGACGATTGTATTGGCGGAGTTCTATTGGATGAGGAAGGGTATGTTATCGGTATCCCAAATTCTGTGCTTTCAAAACCGCAGGAAGGGCAGTATGCGGCTACGGCAGTAAATGAGATTGTAGAGGTGCTGGATAATTTTTCGATTTATTATGACAGTTACCTGAAAGATAAGAAAAAAGAAGAATTGGAGAATTTATATAAAGAATCCGTAAAAATATATGAAAGCGGTATATATAAACAGGATTCACAGGAGAAACTGGAGACGGCGCTGGCTCAGGTGAAAGACATGAAAGAAACAGGATTCTTGACACTGGAAGAAATGGAGGAAGGCTGTGCTTCACTTCAGGCGGCAAAGAATCATCTGGCATTGAAAACGGACAAAAGCAAAATTGTAGTAATTGTTCTTGGAATTATCCTTATAGTACTGTTTATTTGGCTGCTTCAATTACTTATCAGGAATCGCATTGATGAGAAAAAAAGAAATTTACAAGTACAAAATCCCACGACGCCACGGAGGCAGATGCATGGGGATGGACAAGAGGTTTTACAAAGCAGGAGAGAAATTTCTTCTGGACAGGCTCAAAAGCGGGAGGACTATCAGGACACACAGATAGAGCAGAAAGATACGGAAGTCTTAACGGAAATAGAAACATCGCAAATTTCTGCCATATGCCTGGCACGCAAAAAGACAGGGGAAGAATTTTTTACTGATAAGGAAAGAACTGTAATTGGAAAAGGGGAGGCGGCAGGGATTCGCATTGAAGGAAATGCAGCCGTCAGCAGAGAACATGCGGTGATTTTGAGAAAGAAGGAAAGCTACTTTATAAGAGATAAAGGTTCATTAAACGGCACATTTGTCAATGGAAAGAGATTAGGAGAATCGGAAGAAGCTATAATTTGTACAGGGGATGTTGTGCGGCTGGCGAATGAAGAGCTTGCGGTGAAATAAGGAGTTTTTTGACTGAAACCGATGAAATGTAGGAAGTTTGTACCCGAAATCTATTGAAATCTCCCATCAAATGCAATACAATTGTACACAGGCAAGAAGATGAATGATGAATAGGAGACGAGATGTTGCAGTTAGGGAAAAGACAGGAATTGACCGTGGTGAAACGGATGAAGTTTGGAGTGTATCTGGCAGAGGGGAAGGATGCGGAGGAGCGCGTGCTGCTCCCGGTGAAAGAGGTGCCGGATGAAACAGAAATCGGAGACAGGATAGAGGTATTTCTTTATCTTGATTCGAAAGACCGGATGATTGCTACCCGCAGGGAGCCTTATGCAGAGCTGGGGGGTGTTGCAGTGATGGAGGTTAAAGAGGTGTCGAATATCGGCGCATTCCTGGACTGGGGGCTGGAGAAGGATTTGCTTCTGCCCTTTAAGGAGCAGAGCAGGCGGGTTGCCCAGGGAGAGAAGGTGCTGGCGGCGGTTTATCTGGATAAAAGCCGCAGATTCTGTGCGACCATGAATGTATATGAATATCTGGAGACAGATTCCCCATATCAGAAGGATGATCGTGTGACCGGGACGATTTATGAGACGGAAGGGAACTTTGGCGTGTTTGTGGCGGTGGATAACCGCTATTCTGGGTTGATTCCAAAGCGGGAAGCAGCGGGGAGTTACCGGATAGGCGATACGATACAGGTGCGGGTTACGGCAGTGAAGCCGGATGGAAAGTTGGATCTCAGCCCAAACGAGCGGGTGGAAGTCCAGATGGATAAGGATGCAGAACTGGTTATGAAAGTCATCGAGGAATATGAGGGCGTTCTGCCTTTTGGGGAGAAAGTATCTCCGGAGATTATTAAACGCGAATTCGGCATCAGCAAGGCGGCTTTTAAACGCGCGGTGGGACGTTTGTATAAACAGGGGCGTATTCAGATCATGGAAAACAGGATTAAAAAATTATAGCGTGGTGACCGGTATGGATAAGACAAAAAGTATAAATCGATTATTTTTCGGTATGACTCTATGGATGATTGCCGCGCCATATCTTCTGGGAAGGCTGTTAATTCACCTGAGCGTGACGCAGCTGAATGTGGCGGGAGAATTTATTTTCATGTTTCCGGTGATTTTGTATATGGTTTTTAAGCGCATCCGGCCGAAAGAGTGGATACCTTTTCAGACAATCCGTATCTCTACGGTACTGATGTCGGCGCTGGCAGCATTTTTGCTGCTTCCGCTGATAACATTTATCAATGCATTTTCAATGCTGTTCGCGACGAATTATGTAAGTGAAACGGGCGCTCTGCTCATGGGTAATCCACTGTGGGTGAATCTTATGGTGATGGCGGTTATTCCGGCAGTGGTGGAGGAATTGATTTACCGTGGGATTTTTTACCATGCCTACAGGGAAAAGGGCGTTATTCTTGGGACTTTAGCGAGCGCGGTGGTGTTCGGGCTTGCCCACAGGAATTTAAACCAGTTTTTCTATGCGGCAGTGCTGGGGCTTGCATTTTGTATGCTGGTTGAGATTACCGGGAGTATTTATGCGTCCATGACAGCGCATTTTGTAATAAATGGATGGAGCGTAGTATTGATGCATCTGCAGGAAACGCTGTTGGAGTTTGCGGGCAGCGGAGGAACGGCTGTAGAACAGGCAGAGATTACGCAGGAGTCCTTGCTGGGAGTTATGCTGGGAATGGGAATCCTGGCGCTGTTTTCTACGGCGCTGGCGGCGGGCGTGATGATTTGGATGGCAAAGCACTGTAAGCGTGAGGCGCATATGCGGTGGTGTTTTAAGCGGCATGAACTGCCGGAGGGAGTGAAAAGAAGCTTTGTGACGCCGGCGTTTGCGGCTGCGGCTGCGGTGGGAGTGGCATATATGATTTTGCAGGAGACAGGCCTGCCGCTGTGACAGAAAGGGGTACGGAGTGAATTTTACACATCTGCACGTCCATACAGAATACAGTTTGCTGGACGGTTCGAATAAGATAAAGGAATATGTAGCCAGGGTCAAGGAGCTGGGCATGGACAGTGCGGCGATTACAGACCATGGCGTGATGTTTGGCGTCATTGACTTCTACCGAGAGGCAAAAGCGGCCGGGATTCATCCGGTGTTGGGGTGCGAAGTTTACGTGGCGCCAAATTCCCGTTTTGACAAGGAAGCCTCAGGTGGGGAGGACAGATATCACCATCTGGTACTTTTGGCTGAAAATAATGTTGGTTATGGAAATTTAATGAAAATCGTGTCAAAAGGCTTTGTAGAAGGTTTTTATTATAAACCGCGGGTGGATATGGAGGTACTGCAGGAATACCATGAAGGAATTATTGCGCTGAGCGCCTGCCTTGCAGGAGAAGTGCAACGGTATCTGGTACGTGGAATGTATGAAGAGGCGAAGCGCGCTGCACTGAGATATGAAGGGGTTTTCGGGAAAGGGAATTATTTTCTGGAGCTTCAGGATCATGGGATTCCGGAGCAGAAGACGGTGAACCAGCAGCTTCTGCGCATGAGCCGGGAGCTGGAAATCGAGCTGGTGGCGACGAATGACGTACACTATACGTATGCCCGGGATGAGAGCGCCCATGACATTCTTCTGTGCCTGCAGACACAGAAGAAGCTGGCGGATCAGGACAGGATGCGCTATGAGGGCGGCCAGTATTATGTAAAATCTCCCGAGGAAATGGCGCAGCTTTTTCCTTATGCGCTGGAGGCGCTGGAGAATACGCACAAGATTGCGCAGCGCTGCCATGTGGAGATTGAGTTTGGCGTGACGAAGCTTCCGAAATACGATGTGCCAGGCGGATATACCTCCTGGGAATATTTAAATAAGCTCTGTTTTGAAGGGCTGGAAGCGTTGTATCCGGCCGTTACAGAGGCTTTGAAGGAGCGGTTGGACTATGAACTGAATACCATCAAAGAGATGGGGTATGTAGATTATTTCCTGATTGTGTGGGATTTTATCAAATATGCGCGGGACAATGATATTATTGTAGGGCCGGGGAGAGGGTCTGCGGCGGGAAGCCTGGTAGCGTATACGCTTGGAATCACGCAGCTTGACCCTATCCGCTATGACCTGCTGTTTGAGCGGTTCTTGAATCCTGAGAGGGTGTCGATGCCTGATATCGACGTGGATTTCTGTTTTGAAAGACGGCAGGAAGTGATTGATTATGTGGTGCGCAAATATGGGAAAGATCGTGTGGTACAGATTGTTACGTTTGGTACGCTGGCAGCCCGCGGCGTGATCCGTGACGTGGGACGGGTGATGGATTTGCCTTATGCAATGGTAGATTCTATCGCGAAGATGATTCCGCAGGAGCTGAATATCACGATTGACAAGGCTTTGAAAGTGAACAGCGAGCTGCATAAGCTCTATGAAGAAGATGAGCAGGTACACACACTAATCGATATGTCCCGGAGGCTGGAAGGGCTGCCCAGGCATACGTCCATGCATGCGGCGGGAGTTGTTATCAGCCAGAAGGCAGTGGATGAATATGTGCCGCTCTCAAGAGCCAGCGACGGTTCGATTACGACCCAGTTCACCATGACGACGCTGGAAGAGCTGGGGCTTTTGAAAATGGACTTCCTGGGTCTGCGTACCCTGACGGTTATCCAGAATGCAGTCCGCATGGCGGAGAAAAGCAACGGGAAAGTAATCGATATGGATACCATCGATTACAACGATAAGAAAGTACTGGATTCCCTGGGGACAGGACGGACGGACGGTATCTTCCAGCTGGAGAGCGCGGGGATGAAGAATTTCATGAAAGAGCTAAAGCCGCAGAGCCTGGAGGATGTTATCGCGGGAATTTCCCTGTACCGTCCCGGACCTATGGATTTCATTCCTCAGTATATCCGCGGAAAGAACAACCCGGAGACAATTACCTATGACTGCCCGGAATTGGTTCCGATTCTCGAGTCCACCTACGGCTGTATTGTGTATCAGGAACAGGTTATGCAGATCGTGCGCGTGCTGGGCGGTTATACTTTGGGGAGGAGCGATTTGCTGCGCCGTGCGATGTCGAAGAAAAAGGCGGCGGTGATGCAGAAGGAGCGCCAGAATTTTGTATACGGAAATGAAGAAGAGGGCGTACCGGGTTGTATCAAAAACGGGATAAAGGAAGAAATAGCGAATAAAATATATGATGAAATGATTGACTTTGCAAAATATGCGTTTAATAAGTCCCATGCGGCGGCTTATGCTGTGGTGGCCTATCAGACAGCATATTTGAAATATTACTATCCGGTAGAATTTATGGCTGCGCTGATGACGTCGGTGATTGACAATACCCGCAAGGTGTCGGAATATATTTATTCCTGCCGTCAGATGGGAATACAGATTTTGCCCCCGGATATCAACCGGGGAGAGGGCGGCTTTTCAGTAGATGGGCAGAATATCCGCTATGGGCTGTCTGCGATTAAGAGTGTAGGGAAGCCGGTGATTGACGCCATCGTGTCAGAGCGTGAGACGCGGGGGGAATATAAATCCCTGCAGGATTTTATTGAGCGCCTTTCCGGAAAAGAGGTAAATAAGCGAACCATTGAGAGTTTTATTAAGTCGGGGGCGTTGGACAGCCTGGGCGGTACGAGAAAGCAATTTATGATGGTTTATGTCAGAATTCTGGACAGTGTGAACCAGGAGAAAAAACATGCGATGGCAGGGCAGCTTTCATTGTTTGATTTGGTGTCTGAAGAGGAAAAATCGGCGTATGAAATCCATCTTCCGAATGTGGGCGAATATGACAAGGAACAGCTGCTGGCATTTGAGAAGGAAGTGCTCGGAATTTATGTAAGCGGCCATCCGCTGGATGATTATGAAGCTTTGTGGAGGAAGAATATCTCGGCAGTCACCTCGGATTTTATGCAGGATGAGGAGACAGGGGCAGTGAAGGCAGAGGACGGCGCTTATGAGGTTCTCGGCGGCATGATTGCTGCCAAGACAGTAAAATATACCCGGACGAACCAGACTATGGCGTTTATAACTCTGGAAGATTTAGTGGGGACTGTGGAAATCGTGATTTTCCCGAAGGTTTATGATCGGTTTCGAAATCTTTTGGAAGAGGACAGCAAAGTATTTGTGCGGGGAAGGGTTTCCGGCGAGGAGGAGAAAGACAGCAAACTAATCTGTGACAAAATCTGGAGCTTTTCAGATATCCCCAGGGAGCTGTGGGTACAGTTTGCAGATATGGGGAGCTTTGAGAAGCAGGAGTCCGACCTTTATAGCTTTATCCGTGAGGAAGAGGGAAAGGACAGGGTTGTGATTTATGTAAGAAATCCCCGGCAGGTGAAGCGTCTTTCGGAGAATTGGGGCATTACGGTCAGCGATGAGCTTTTGCATAGCCTGAGGGAGCGTTTTGGGGAGGCGAATGTGAAAGTTGTGGAAAAGTCTATTGAAAAACAGGGCAAAATGAATTACACTTAGAATTAATAAAAAGGTATGGTTTGACCACGCAGCCCGTGCCGGCGGTTTTGCCGCCTTTGTGCTGCATGTTACGGAGGTAGAAAAATGGCAAAAGAGATTAAGACAATCGGAGTATTGACGAGCGGAGGAGACGCGCCGGGAATGAACGCGGCGATCCGTGCGGTGGTTCGCCGGGCAGTTTCCCTGGGGCTGAAAGTAAAGGGCATCCGAAAAGGGTACAATGGACTGCTGAATGAAGAAATTATTGACATGACAGCCCGCGACGTGTCGGATACGATTTCACGGGGCGGTACGATTCTTTACACGGCGCGCTGTGCGGAATTCCGAGAGGAAGAAGGACAGCGTCTGGGGGCGGAAGTGTGCAGAAAGCACGGTATAGACGGCATGGTGGTTATTGGCGGCGACGGTTCTTTTGCAGGGGCGCAGAAGCTGGCGGGATTGGGAATCAATACCATAGGCGTACCGGGAACTATTGACCTGGATATCGCATGTACGGACTATACGATTGGTTTTGATACGGCGGTTAATACTGCTATGGATGCAATCGATAAAGTACGTGATACGGCGTCGTCTCATGAGCGGTGCAGTATTATTGAGGTTATGGGGCGGAATGCGGGGTATATTGCGCTCTGGTGCGGCATAGCGAACGGCGCGGAGGATGTTCTGCTGCCGGAGAATTATGATTATGACGAGCAGAAGCTGATTAATAACCTGATTAATAATAGGAAACGCGGAAAGAAGCATCATATTATCATCAATGCCGAAGGGATCGGCCACTCGGTGAGCATGGCGCGCCGTATTGAGGCGGCTACCGGCGTGGAAACCAGGGCGACGATTTTAGGCCACATGCAGCGCGGCGGCAGCCCGACGTGCCGCGACCGCGTTTATGCTTCTATCATGGGTTCCTATGCGGTAGATTTGCTGGCGGCCGGGAAAACGAACCGTGTCGTTGCTTATAAGGGCGGGAAATATACGGATTTCGATATTGATGAAGCATTGGCTATGCAGAAGCACCTGGATGAGTATGAGTATAAAGTAAGCAAGGCGCTCAGCGTATAGCCTGCGGGAAGGAAGAAAGATCACATGGCATCAAAATCGTTTGTTGTGTACGGTTTGGGGAAATTTGGCTACAGCGTGGCGGTTGCCCTGGCAAAAAATGGCTGCGAGGTATTGGCGGTAGACATTGACGGAAGTATTGTGGAGGATATTGCAAATGACGTAACTCTGGCAGTGAGGGCGAATGTCAAGGATAAAGGCATTTACCAGAGCCTTGGCGTTGGAAATATGGATGGTGCGGTAGTGGCTGTCTCCGGCGATATGGAAGCCAGCATTATGGCTACGATTTTTTCGAAGGAGGCAGGAATCCCGTATGTTCTGGCAAAGGCAAGGTCTGAGACCCACGCAGAAGTGCTGAAAAAGGTAGGGGCGGATCAGACAATTCTGCCGGAGCGCGAGATGGGTTCCCGTGTGGCGCGGAATATGGTATTCGGAAAGTTTATGGATACATTTGAACTCTCTGTCACATACAGCATGGCAGAACTGGAGGTTCCGGAGTCATGGATAGGGAAAAGCCTGCGGGAACTGGACGTCAGGGGAAGATATGGCATCAATGTTATCGCCGCCCACGAAGGCGACAGGATTAATGCGAATCTTGACCCGGATGAGCCTCTGGCAGAGCACCAGATCATCCTGATTGTAGGAAACAATGATGATTTGAAGAAGGTAAAGTAATATCATGATTACAAGTGCGTCAAATATGCAGATGAAGAACTTAGTCCGGCTTCAGAAAAAAGGAAGAGCCCGCAGGGAGCAGGATGTGTTTGTAGTGGAAGGGATGAAGATGTACCGGGAAGCGCCCCGGGAGTTTATAGAAAAAGTATATATTTCCAAAAGCTTTTCAGAAAAAGCAGAAGCAGGGGAGCTTTTGGGCGGCAGGAATGTAGAAGTGGTGGATGACCGCGTTTTTCAGAACATATCCGACACAAAAACGCCGCAGGGAATTCTGGCTGTTATCCGCAGGCAGCATTATACTCTGGAGCAGGTGGTGGGAGGAGAAAAACCTCTGGTGCTGGTGCTGGAGAATATCCAGGATCCTGGGAACCTGGGAACCATCCTCCGAACCGGAGAAGGGGCGGGGGTAACGGGGATTGTTATGAGCGCAGATACCGTAGATATCTATAATCCAAAAACAATCCGCTCCACAATGGGGTCTGTGTACCGTATGCCTTTCTGTTACGCGGAAGATATGGATCAGGTAATGAGGAATTTAAAGCAGAAGGGAATTTCTGTCTATGCGGCGCATTTAAAAGGAAGCGCAGATTATGACGCGGTAGATTATCGCGGGAGCTGCGGTTTTTTGATAGGAAATGAAGGCAGCGGGCTGAGCGAAAGACTGGCAGCACAGGCAGATGGATACATCAGGATTCCAATGTGCGGAGAGGTAGAATCGCTGAATGCAGCCGTGGCATCCGCAGTGCTGATGTATGAGGCGTTCCGTCAAAGAAAAAGTTAAAAAGTGTATTGACGAATCCGAAAACGGGTGGTATAATTATCATCGTTGTAGAAAACAGAACATTTCCAATCAGGAAATGCGGGAGTGCTGGAATTGGCAGACAGGCTAGACTAAGGATCTAGTGTTGGCAACGACGTGTGGGTTCAAGTCCCATCTCCCGCATGCAGAACCTTGTATCTTGTTGATATATAGAGATACAGGGTTTTTTGCTATATATTGTGTGAAACGGGTGATAGAAACGGAGGAGTTTAACCATTAGAAAATGAAATTAATTATGCCAGGCAGTTCCATTCCATACAGAATGGGCTGCTTGTTTTTATTCCCGTGAGCAACGAGCCAAGTGGGCATGCCTGCATATTTTGCGATTGCCGTGGGGGTGTTGACTAGGGGGAAGGTGTTTTACAGCCTACAGGCGCCGGGTTTTGCGCAGTGCTTGAAAGATAAGCTATTGCAATCAATCTCTTCGAATGTTATACTTGTTGCTATGAAACTGGAAAGTGAAAAGGTTGAGACCAGACAGTAATGTGATGATGGCAGATGGGAAAGATGGTGATGAGTATGCCTATGGGAACAAGGACAATTAGTGAGAAAAAAGAAGAAATCAGGAAAGCAGACGCAAGCCTAAAGAATATGGATGATTTTACGAGTCCTGCGGTGCTGTATCAGGAATTGATTAACAGTGTCAAAAAGTATCATCCGTCAGCGGACATTTCTATGATTCAAAAGGCATATAAGATTGCCCATGACGCCCATGAGGGGCAGTGCAGGAAGTCGGGGGAGCCGTACATTATCCACCCGCTCTGCGTGGCGATTATTTTGGCGGATTTGGAGATGGATAAGGAGACGATTGTGGCGGGGCTTCTGCATGATGTGGTAGAAGACACGGTTATGACGTCAGAAGAAATTGTCCAGGAGTTCAGCGCGGAGGTCGCCCTTTTGGTTGATGGGGTTACGAAGCTGGGACAGCTGAGTTATTCTTCAGATAAGGTAGAGGAGCAGGCGGAGAATCTGCGGAAAATGTTTCTGGCTATGGCAAAAGATATCCGTGTGATTCTGATTAAGCTTGCCGACAGGCTGCACAATATGCGTACACTGAAATACATGAGACCGGAAAAGCAGAAGGAAAAGGCGCAGGAGACGATGGATATCTATGCCCCGATTGCGCAGCGTCTCGGAATTTCGAAGATTAAGGTTGAGCTGGATGATTTGTCCCTGAAATATCTGGAGCCGGAAGTATATTATGATTTGGTGGAGAAGATTTCTCTCAGAAAGAGTGCGAGGGAAGAATACGTCCAGGGAATCGTGGGCGAAGTCAGCAGCCATATTGAAGAGGCGGAAATCAAGGCGCAGATTTATGGAAGGGTGAAGCATTTCTTTAGCATCTATAAGAAAATGGTAAACCAGGATAAGACGCTGGAGCAGATTTATGATTTGTTTGCCGTGCGTATCGTGGTGGACAGTGTGAAGGACTGCTATGCCGCGCTGGGGGTTATCCATGAGATGTATAAGCCGATTCCAGGGCGGTTTAAAGATTATATTGCGATGCCGAAGCAGAACATGTACCAGTCGCTTCACACGACGCTGATCGGGCCGAACGGACAGCCTTTTGAGATACAGATACGGACATTTGATATGCACCGCACCGCAGAGTATGGTATTGCGGCGCATTGGAAATATAAAGAGAGCTCTGACGGAAAGAAACCGGTGGCACAGCAGGAAGAAGAGAAGCTGAGCTGGCTGCGGCAGATTCTGGAGTGGCAGCGGGATATGTCTGATAACCGGGAGTTTCTAAGTTTGTTAAAGAGCGATTTGGATTTGTTTGCGGAGAATGTATACTGCTTTACCCCGGCCGGCGATGTGAAGAACCTGCCGAACGGTTCTACGCCTATAGATTTTGCGTACAGCATCCATTCAGCCGTGGGAAATAAGATGATTGGGGCGAGGGTAAACGGCAAGCTGGTGACGATTGACTATGTGCTCCAGAACGGGGACAGGATTGAAATCCTTACATCACAAAATTCTAAAGGACCAAGCCGCGATTGGCTGAACATTGTAAAGAGCACGCAGGCAAAGAATAAAATTAACCAGTGGTTTAAGCATGAGCGGAAAGAGGATAATATCATCAAAGGAAAAGAACTGCTGGCAGCTTATTGTAAGACGAAGAATATTGTGCTGAGCAGCCTGATGAAACCTGCTTATCTTGAAAAAATCATGCGCAAATACGGATTCCGCGATTGGGACTCCACATTGGCGGCTATTGGTCATGGCGGGCTGAAAGAGGGCCAGGTGGTGAACCGGCTGCTGGAAGAGTATGAGAAAGAGCACAAGAAGGAGATTACAGACGAGGAAATCCTGGAAGCCGTGGATTCGAAAGACAGGATACGTGTCGCCAAATCAAAGAGCGGTATTGTGGTGAAGGGAATCCACGATGTTGCCGTGCGCTTTTCGAAGTGCTGTTCTCCGATTCCGGGGGATGAGATTGTCGGTTTCGTGACCCGGGGCAGAGGCGTGTCTATCCACAGGACGGACTGCGTCAATGTGATAAATCTGGCGGACGCCGACAGGGTGAGGCTGATTGACGCGGAGTGGCAGGCGTCTCCGGCAGGAAAGACAGGAGAGCTGTATACTGCGGAAATTAAAGTGTATGGCTATAACCGAACCGGGCTTTTGGTAGATATCATGAAGATTTTCACAGAACGGAAAATAGATGTGAGCAGCGCGAACAGCACCACCAGCAAGCAGGGGACAGCGACGATTAGCCTCACATTTGATGTGCCAAGCAGAGAGGAGCTGAATCACCTGATAGGGAAAGTCAGACAGGTAGAGAGTGTCATTGACATTGAGAGAACGACTGGATGATGCCTCTTTCCGCAGCAGCATATACTAAGAAGAGGACAGGAAATATCAGGCTTTGCAATAGAGGGAGGGTGAGACGGAATGCAGGTTAAGAAGCGTGTGCTGGGGATGGTAGGGACAAATGTTTATTTGATAGTGCATACAGATACGAAAGAAGCGATACTGATTGACCCGGCGGATGCGGCAGATAGGATAAAAGCGGATATTGAGGCGCTGGGAGTACGTTTAGCAGGTATTTTGCTGACGCACGGACATTTCGACCATATCGGGGCGGCGCGGGAACTGGCGGATACGTATGGGATTTTGATTGGGGCAGGCAGCGGGGAGGCAGATGTGCTGCGTGATACGGAAAAGAATCTGTCCGGGCAGTTTGGAGAGCCATTTACCGTGCAGCCGGATAAGCTGTATACCGATAAAGAGGAATTTATGATGGCTGGGTTCCGGATACAGGTACTTCACACGCCGGGGCATACGAAAGGCGGCGTGTGCTATTATTTTCCTGATGAAGCAGCGCTTTTTTCCGGTGATACCCTGTTTTGCGAAGGGGTAGGACGCACAGATTTTCCTACGGGAAGCATGTCTGTGCTGGTGAATTCTGTCAGGGGGCTGTTTGCGATATTGCCAGAGAACACCATCGTATACCCGGGGCATGGGTGTGAAACTACGATTGCACATGAAAAGGAGAATAATCCGTTCGTATGATAGTTGTAAAGCTGAATAAACGTGATTTTGAATATGATATTTATTCTCTGGTACGCGCATTTTATCCGGGAGTAGATGTATCTGTAAAGGTTTTGGAAGAAACGGCACAGCCTGAAGAAAGCAGTGGTGCAGCTGATTTTTTTATTCTGATAGACTATGGAGAGGATAGGATTGGGATTTGTTTTGAGGACGGACAGCAAAAGGTTCTGATAGAGAGGGATTCCGCAGTGGATGGCTATGCGGATAGGAAGAAGACAAAGAACTGCCTGAAATCGCTGCTTTATGAAATGCTTTCGGAATATACGGGGCAGAAACTTCCCTGGGGAAATTTGACGGGGATACGCCCTACAAAGATTCCTATGGCGCTTCTGGAGGCAGGGTGGAAGAATACGGAAATTGCAGATTATATGCGGAAAACGTATTTTACCAGCAGCGAAAAGACGGCGCTGGCCATCATGATTGCCAACCGGGAGAAGCACATTCTGGAAAATATTCATTATGCGGATGGGTACAGCTTGTATATCGGAATTCCGTTCTGTCCCAGTATTTGCCTGTATTGTTCGTTTAGTTCCAGCCCTATTTCAGTGTGGAAGGATAGGGTGGATACATATCTGGATGCTTTATGCCGGGAAATTGCCTTTGGGGCAGAGGCTTACCGGGGACGGATTCTGGATACACTCTATATTGGGGGCGGCACGCCTACGACCTTGGAACCGGCGCAGCTGGAGCGTCTGCTGACAGAGATTGAGCGCCATTTTGATTTGTCCCACCTTCAGGAATTTACGGTGGAGGCGGGGCGGCCGGACAGCATTAGCAGGGACAAGCTGCGCGTGCTGCAGGAGCATGGCGTGAGCCGGATTTCGATTAACCCCCAGACCATGAATCAAAAAACGCTTGAGATTATCGGACGGCGGCATACAGTGGGAGAAACGGAAGCGGCATTTTATCTGGCAAGAGAACTGGGCTTTGACAATATCAATATGGATTTAATCGTAGGGCTTCCGGGGGAGGAGCTTCCGGAGGTAGAGTATACCATGAAGGAAGTGACAAAGCTTATGCCGGACAGCATTACGGTACATTCACTGGCAGTGAAGCGGGCGGCAAGGCTGAATATGTTTAAAGACCAGTATAAAGAAATGACATTTACAAATAACCAGGAAATTATGGATCTGACTTCAGTGTATGCGGGAAACGCGGGAATGTCGCCTTACTATCTTTACCGCCAAAAAAATATGGCGGGGAATTTTGAAAATGTAGGTTATGCGAAAACCGGCAAAGCCGGGATTTACAATATCCTGATTATGGAGGAGAAGCAGTCTATTCTTGCGCTGGGAGCCGGGGCGTCTACGAAAGTGGTGCGGGCTTCTGACCGCATCGACAGGATTGAAAATGTAAAAGACATAAACAATTATATAGAACGTATTGATGAGATGATAGAGCGCAAAAGACAGGGATTTGTGAAGTATGGAAAATAATGGAAATACATTAGAGAAGCATATGCTTGAAGAGATTTCCCACGGAATCTGCGTCAGCAACCTCGCCTGGCGTGTGGCGAAATCTCTGGGGCTTCCCGAAGATCAATGCCATGAAATGGCGATTGCCGGGGTACTGCATGATATCGGGAAGCTGGAAGTATCGTTCTACATTTACCAGCGGGAAGATACGCTGAAAATTGAAGAAATGCGGTATGTGCGCAGCCATGCAAGCCTTGGATATGCGATGCTGGTGGATGAGGGATATTCAGATTTTATTTTACAGAGCATTTTATATCATCATGAAAATTATGACGGGACGGGCTACCCGTCCAATCGGTCGGGAGAAGATATTCCCATTGGGGCCAGAATCTTGCGGGTGTGTGATGTATTTGCGGCGCTGATTGCAGATCGGCCGTATCGGAGGGCGTTTCCGATTCATACGGCAGTGGAACTGATGATAGAAGAAGTTAAAAATTTTGATATGAGGGTGTTCCTTGAATTCCTGACAGTTGTCCATGAAGAAGGAATCGAGGATTTACTGATGAAAGAATGGCTGATTGAATTAGAGGAGGACAGAGTATGAGCCTGAAGAAGAAGCCGGTGACCGGCATGAAAGATATCTCCCCCAGGGAAATGGAAATCCGGGATTATGTTATCCAGTTGATTAAAGAAACGTATGGGGCATTTGGGTTTTCATCTATAGAGACGCCGTGCGTGGAGCACATCGAAAACCTTTCCAGCAAACAGGGAGGGGAAAATGAGAAACTGATTTTTAAAATTCTGAAACGCGGGGAGAAGCTGAAGCTTGACACTGCCGAGACGGAAGGCGACCTGGTGGACAGCGGGCTGCGCTATGATTTGACGGTTCCTCTTTCCAGGTATTATGCAAACAATGCCAATGATCTGCCTTCGCCGTTCAAGGCTCTGCAGATGGGGAATGTGTGGCGGGCAGACAGACCTCAGAGGGGGCGTTTCCGCCAATTTATGCAGTGTGATATTGATATTTTGGGAGAGCCGACGATTTTAGCGGAGATTGAACTGATTTTAGCGACATCTACTTTGGTAGGAAAATTGGATTTCGAAGGTTTTACAATTCGTATCAACGATAGGAAAATTTTAAAGGCTATGGCAAAATACAGCGGATTTCCGGAAGAGAGTTATGATTTGGTATTTATTATCCTGGATAAGATGGATAAAATCGGCATGGAGGGCGTGGCGGCTGAACTGGAAAAGGAAGGTTTTGGAAAGGAATGCGTTGATAGATACCTGGAGCTGTTTGAGGGAGTTACGAATAATCTGGCAGGCGTGAGGTATTTAAAAGAAAAGCTGGCAGGCGTGCTGGATGAAAAGACGGCGGAAGATATGGAGACAATTATTGAGAGTGTGGAGGCGGTGAAAACGGCGGACTTCAAGATTGTGTTTGATCCTACGCTGGTAAGGGGCATGTCTTATTATACAGGTCCGATTTTTGAAATTAGCATTGACGGGTTTGGCGGCTCTGTAGGGGGCGGCGGCCGTTACGATGAGATGATTGGGAAATTTACAGGAAACCAGACTTGTGCATGTGGATTTTCGATTGGTTTTGAGCGTATCGTAATGCTTCTTCTGGAGAAAGATTACCAGATTCCGGCGAAGAAAGGAAAGACGGCGTTCCTTATGGAGAAAAATATGCCGAAGGAAGGTCTTTTGAAGATTTTTAAAGAGGCGGAAGCCGAGCGCAGCCAGGGAAAGCAGGTTACTGTAGCGGTGATGAAGAAAAATAAGAAATTCCAGAAGGAACAGCTGACGGCGGAAGGATATACCGAGATTAAAGAATATTTTAACCGTTAAAGAACAGCAGCGCACGGCTGCTGAAATATGAGTGAAAGAGGAGAGACAGAGAATGGCAGAATCAATGAAGGGATTGAAAAGATCTCACAGGTGTACGGAACTTGGAACGGCAAATGTGGGGAGCCAGGTAACAGTGATGGGATGGGTGCAGAAGAGAAGAAATCTGGGCAGCCTGATTTTTGTGGATTTGCGCGACCGTTCCGGGCTTCTGCAGATTGTATTTGATGAAAAAGACGTTGGGGCAGACGGGTTTGAGAAAGCCGGAAAGCTGAGAAGCGAGTTTGTAATCGCAGTCGCAGGCCGTGTGGAGATGCGGGAGGGGGCTGTAAATGAAAACCTGGCTACCGGGGAAATTGAAATCCGTGCGGAGCAGCTTCGGATTCTTTCAGAGTCTGAGACGCCGCCGTTTCCGATTGAGGAGGATATCAAGACAAAAGATGAGCTGAGGCTGAAATACCGTTTTCTTGACTTACGCCGTCCGAACCTGCAGCGGAACCTGATGCTGCGCAGCCTGGTAGCAAATTCTGCGCGGCAGTTTCTGGCGGACGAAGGCTTTCTGGAGATAGAGACTCCGATTCTGATAAAAAGTACGCCGGAAGGGGCGAGGGACTATTTGGTGCCGAGCCGTATCCATACGGGGCATTTTTATGCGCTTCCACAGTCACCGCAGCTGTTTAAACAGCTTTTGATGTGTTCGGGATATGACAGGTATTTTCAGATTGCGAAGTGTTTCCGCGATGAGGACTTGCGGGCGGACAGACAGCCGGAGTTTACGCAGATTGACCTGGAGCTTTCGTTCGTAGATATTGACGATGTGATTGATGTAAATGAAAGGCTTCTGGCTAAGATTTTCAGGGATGCCGTGGGCGTGGAAGTGCCGCTTCCGATTCCAAGGATGACCTGGAAAGAAGCGATGGACAGATTTGGGTCAGATAAGCCTGATACGCGTTTTGGCATGGAGTTGAAGGATATTTCTGAGCTGGTAAAGAGCTGCGGTTTCGGTGTATTTACAGGTGCGCTGGAGAACGGCGGCAGTGTCAGGGGAATCAATGCCGGCGGACAGGGAAAGATGCCGAGAAAGAAGATTGACGCTCTGGTAGAGTTTGCGAAAGGGTACGGTGCAAAAGGACTGGCATATCTGGCCATTAATGATGACGGCTCATACAAGTCTTCGTTTGCAAAATTCATGACAGAGGAAGAATTGGCGGCGATTGTGAAGGCGCTGGAAGGAAAACCGGGAGATTTACTTCTCTTTGCAGCTGACAAAAATAAAATTGTGTGGAACGTGCTGGGGGCGCTTCGTCTGGAAATCGCGAAGAGCCTGGGGCTGCTGAAAAAGGATGAATATAAATTCCTGTGGATTACGGAATTCCCACTGTTGGAATACTCTGAGGAAGAGGACAGGTATGTGGCGATGCATCATCCGTTTACCATGCCTATGGAAGAAGATTTGGATAAAATTGATACGGATCCGGGCGCTGTCCGCGCAAAGGCTTACGATATCACCCTGAACGGCAATGAAATCGGCGGCGGAAGCGTGAGAATCCACCAGGATGATATTCAGTCCAAGATGTTTGAAGTGCTGGGATTTTCGAAGGAAAGAGCAGAAGACCAGTTTGGCTTCCTGCTGAGCGCATTTAAATATGGCGTTCCGCCCCATGCAGGACTGGCATACGGTCTGGATAGGCTGGTTATGCTGATGGCAGGGGAGGACAGTATCCGTGAAGTTATCGCCTTCCCGAAGGTGAAAGACGCATCCTGCCTGATGACAGGAGCTCCGGGAACAGTAGAGGAGCAGCAGCTCGAAGAGCTGGCTCTGGAAATCGCGAAACAGGAGATGAAATCTGACGTTGACAAGGATTTTCATTAATGCTATAGTTAAGAGAACATAACTATTAGTTGACGCATACGGAACAGTTGTGGAATAAATTCATATTTTAGAGTAGAGGTCGCGTGCTTCAAGAGTAGCTCATCGGATGTGTTCAGGCACAGGGGAACATGGGAGAAAGGGGAGGACGCCGAAAGGTGCAGTACCTGAAAGCTGTACTCTTGGGCATGCAGTGAAGAGCTGCATGACTCTCATCACTGTCTGATGGGGAGCTCTCTGAAGAAGAAACGGATATACGGAAAGATTCTTTAGAGCAGGCCCGGCGGCCTGCTCTTTTTGCCTTACAGGAAAGTTCCTGCGGGGCAGGGGCTGTGTATTCATACCGGAAGTGAGATTTGAGAAAAAGGAGGAAAACAAATGGCTATCTTTACAGGTGCAGGCGTTGCGATTGTCACGCCGATGAAAGAAAATGGAGATGTAAATTACGAGGTTTTGGGAACACTGATAGAGGAACAGATTGCGAATTCCACAGATGCCCTTATCATTTGCGGAACGACGGGAGAGTCTTCTACATTGAGCCATGAGGAGCATTTGGAGGTTATCAAGTTTGCGGTTGACAAAGTGGCGAAGAGAATTCCGGTGGTTGCGGGAACGGGTTCTAACTGCACGGAAACCGCAGTCTATCTCTCGCAGGAGGCAGAGAAATTCGGGGCAGACGGGCTTTTGCTGGTAACTCCGTATTATAATAAGGCGACGCAGAAAGGGCTGGTTCAGCACTTTACAACAGTGGCAAATGCGGTGAGGCTGCCGATTATCCTGTATAATGTGCCCAGCCGGACAGGATGCAACATTCAGCCGGAGACGGCCGTAGAGCTGGCGAAAAATGTGGAAAACATCGTAGCGATTAAAGAAGCAAGCGGGAATATTTCACAGATTGCGAAGCTGGCACAGCTTGCAGACGGATGCATTGATATTTATTCGGGTAATGACGACCAGATTGTCCCGATTCTTTCTCTGGGCGGTATCGGTGTGATTTCTGTACTTTCTAATGTCGCGCCGAAGCAGACGCATGATATCGTACAGCTTTACCTGGATGGCAAGGTGAAAGAGAGCCGTGAGCTGCAGCTGAAAGCGCTGCCTCTGGCAGATGCGTTGTTCTGTGAAGTAAATCCTATTCCGGTGAAAGCAGCGCTGAACCTGATGGGGAAAAATGCGGGAACCCTGCGTGGGCCGCTGACTGATATGGAGGAGAAAAACGTACCAAAGCTGGCACAGGCATTAAAGGACTTTGGAATTGAATTAGCGTAAAGCTGAGGAGGAGTACGAGATGATAAAAATCATAATGCACGGCTGTAACGGCCATATGGGGCAGATGATTTCCGGGCTTGTAAAAGAGGATCCCGAAGCAGAAATCGTGGCCGGGATTGATATCTGTGATAATAGACAGAATGATTATCCGGTCTTTACAGATATCCGCGCATGTCATGTAGAGGCGGACGCCGTCATTGATTTCGCATCGCCGAAAGCAGAAGAGGCATTGCTGGACTACTGCGTGGAGAGAAAGCTTCCTGTAGTCGTATGCACTACAGGGCTTTCAGAAGAGCAGATTCAGAAGGTAAAAGATACCTCAGAGAAGGTGGCGGTTCTGCGTTCGGCAAATATGTCGCTGGGCGTTAATACGCTTCTGAAGCTTTTGAAAGAAGCGGCAAAGGTATTTGCGCCGGCAGGGTTTGATATGGAAATTGTAGAGAAGCATCACAAGTATAAAGTAGACGCCCCCAGCGGCACAGCGCTCGCGATGGCGGACAGCTTAAACGAGGCGCTTGACAATGCGTATGTTTACAAATATGACCGAAGCCAGGAGAGAAAAGCGAGAGGTGCGAAAGAAATTGGTATTTCCGCAGTGCGCGGCGGAAATATCGTAGGAGAGCATGATGTGATTTTCGCAGGGACAGACGAGGTGGTGACCTTTAGCCACACAGCGTATTCAAAGGCTGTATTTGGCAAGGGAGCCATCCAGGCGGCAAAATTCCTGGCAGGCAAAGCGCCGGGGCTTTATGATATGAGCGATGTGATAAATGGGTAAAATTGAAAAGGTTTTATAGAGACGAAAACAGGAGAGGACTGATTGTTCCTCTCCTGCTTTATTTTACCAGTAACGCATGATTCTTGTGATATTTTTAGGATTTCCTAAATCGTAATCAGATATCTTTATGCCGCCCTTAGGATAAGGCTGGCTGTTTGAAGCATGGACAACCTTGCCGTTTCCAATGTAGATGGCTACATGGGTAGGGGCAGTGTAATAATAGCCAATGACGTCCCCGGGCAACAGTTCCTTTTCTGACACATATTTAACCTGGGCAAACGGTCCGCCGGGCTCTTTGGAATTGTGGCCAAGCGCCTGTGCCTGGGAGGTACGGGGCAGCTTGATGCCAAAATGCTGGAATACCAGCTTCACAAATCCGGAGCAGTCTACGCCTTTTGTCAAATCGGTAGCGCCGCCGTATGAGTAAGGATAGCCGATAAACTTCTGTGCGTATTCCGCTATGGAGCGTCCCATAGCATAACCGCTGGCATCCAGGGTAGCGGCTCCGTTGGCGTCAAAAGAGTAAACGGAGTCATTAATCGTCAATACGGTATTTCTGGCCATAACTCCGTTTGACGGATCGAAATAATAATTCAGCCCATTTATGAGTTGGAACCCGGTCTTCATCGCGCCGCTTACAGGGTCAAGATAATAACGGTTTTCTTTGTAATCAGCAAATCCTTTCGCCAGAGTTCCGTCCGGCAGGAAAAGATAGGTCACCTTATTGATGGTATAAAAGCGGTCGAGAACGCGGACACCGTCTGCATCTACATAGTAGTTGTCTTTCCAGGCATTTTTTAAAAGAACGCCGTTAGATTTGAAGAAGTACCACTTGTTGTTTATGAGTTCCCAGCAGTTTTTTGCCATCGTAAGGTTTGCCCGTATGTAATAAGTTTTCTTTTTTTCAGTGAAAAAGCCTGCGCTTTTTGTCTTTGTGATACGTCCGTTCGCGTTTACATACTGGTTATTCACCCATGTCTTGACAGCCATTTTTCCGTCAGCCTGGAAAAAGCGGTTCTTTTTCCACTGATTCTGAAGCATGACGCCGTTTGTCTTAAAATAATAAGTATCGTTTCCGATGCGCGTAAGCCCCTTTGTGCGGATTCCGGTTTTGGGATTCAGATAGTATGTTTTGTTGTTTAACGTGAGCCAGCCCTTGCATCTTCGTCCCAGGTGATCCACATAATATTTTTTGCTAATCCATTTGTTGCGCTGCAGGACGCCTTTAGAATTGAAATAATAATACTTTTTTCCTATTTTGTGCCAGCCTTTATAGGCAGCTTTTGTTTTAGGGCTGAAATAATATCCCGTACCGTCCTTTAGCACGATGTATCCTGTTTTCTGGACGCCTGTATCGGGATCAAAGTAATAATATTTTTTGCCGACTTTGACTACCCCTGATTGGAGGATACCTGTGTCGGGATCAAAATAGTACGTAGCGTCCTTGATAGTAAAAAACCCCGCAGCAAGTTTTCCGCGGTAATCATAATAATACTTATTTCCGTCCCTTAAAACCCAGGTATTCTTTAACGCTTTTGACGATGTAGTGCCTGCTGTAGTGCTTTCTGTCGGATTGTCAGTTATACGGTTTCCGTTTTCATCAATCCGGATCCCGTCAATGACGGTGTTTTTAACCATTTTCCCGTCGGCGCCCAAGTAAGAGCCGTCAATCCAGATACCGGAAAGCATCCTGCCTTTGGCGTTAAAATAATACCAGTCATTCTTTATCAGTTTCCAGCCGACAGCGGCGTACTTGTCTGTATTGAAATAATAGTGGTATTTTCCAATCTTCTTCCAGCCGACGGCATAGCCGGGACTGGCCTTTTGGGTAAAATACCTGCCGTTTGCGTCACTTTTCCATGCAGCGCCGACATCCATCCCGGGAAGGGAGGTGGTGAGGGCGCCTGCAAGGAAGAGGGCGATGATTCCCCTTTTTTTCATATATACTCCTTGATATTGTGCTGCCGCCCGGTCGGGGGCGAACAGTTACTAAAACATTACAAAAATATTACATCAATATAAATATTACAGGAAATATAGAGAAAAGTCAATAGAAAGTTCGATGCGTACTCTGTATATCGATGGCAGCGCAGCCAGTTGGCTATGCAAAACGGATAAGGGCAGCAACACAGAATTGCTGCTTATTATAGTTGACAAAATGTCAGGAATTGCATAGACTTAAAGGAACATTGAGGAAGAAAGGACAAGGATATGAAAGTATATAATACATTGACAAAACAGAAGGAGGATTTTGTGCCGCTGCAGCCCGGGAAAGTTACGATGTATGTGTGTGGGCCAACGGTTTATAATCTGATACACATTGGGAATGCCCGTCCGATGATTGTATTTGATACGGTGCGCCGTTATATGGAGCATAAAGGGTATGAAGTGAACTATGTCTCGAACTTTACGGATGTAGACGATAAGATTATCGCAAAATCTATAGAAGAAGGAGTGACAGCTGAGGAGATTTCTACCCGTTATATTGCAGAATGTAAAAAAGACATGGAGGGTATGAATGTGAGGCCGGCAACGACGCATCCGCTGGCTACCCGGGAGATTGACGGGATGCTGGACATGATTTCGACTCTGATTGAAAAGGGTTACGCTTATGATGTGGACGGGACAGTTTATTTCCGCACCAGGAAGTTTGCGGAATATGGAAAGCTTTCACATAAGAATCTGGATGATTTGCGTTCAGGAAACCGTACCTTGCTGGTATCGGGGGAAAACCAGAAAGAGGATGCGCTTGATTTTGTGCTCTGGAAGCCGAAAAAGGAGGGCGAGCCTTTCTGGAAATCGCCCTGGAGCGACGGGCGTCCGGGCTGGCATATTGAGTGTTCTGTTATGGCGAAAAAGTATCTGGGGGCGGAGATTGATATCCATGCGGGAGGCGAAGACTTAGTATTTCCTCATCATGAAAATGAGATTGCCCAGAGCGAGTGCTGCAATGGCGTGCCGTTTGCGAAATACTGGCTGCACAATGCATTTTTGAATATTGATAATAGGAAGATGTCAAAATCGCTTGGGAACTTCTTTACCGTGCGGGACATCAGCGAGCAGTATGATCTTCAGGTGCTGCGGTTCTTTATGCTGAGCGCCCACTATAGAAGCCCGCTGAATTTCAGCAAGGAGCTGATGGAGGCGTCCAAAAACGGGCTGGAGCGTATCATGAATGCGGCGGAACATCTGCGCGATTTGCTTGCGGGTGCACAGGGAGAAGAGCTGGCGGCCGAAGAGAAGGCGGGGCTGCAGGAAGCAGGCAGTTTTGCAGAGAAGTTTGACGCGGCGATGGATGATGACTTTAACACTGCAGACGCGATTTCGGCGGTTTTTGAGCTGGTGCGTTTTGCGAATGCGAATGTAACACAGCAGAGTACGAAAGCATACGTGGAAGCAGTATATAGAGAACTTTTAAAGCTTGCAGATATTTTAGGGCTGATTCTGGAGAAAGAAAAAGAGATTTTGGCGGAGGATGTAGAAAAGCTGATAGAAGAACGCCAGGCTGCAAGGAAAGCAAAAGATTTTGCCCGGGCAGATGAAATCCGCGATACGCTGCTGGCACAGGGTATTATCCTGGAAGATACCAGGGAAGGTGTGAAATGGAAGAGGGCGTAACATTCATGACGGAATACCTGCGGGACGCGTTCGGGCTGCGGGATGTGGATTTGCGCACGTATTCGCCGCTGACTCTGGCTTATATCGGGGATGCTATCTATGATTTGATAATCAGGACGCTGATTGTCAAACAGGGCAACAGCCGTCCGGAAAAAATGCACAAGAGAGCCAGCGCGCTGGTGAAGGCGTCGGCGCAGGCAGAGATGATAGAACGCCTGCTTCCCATGCTGACAGAGGAAGAACATGCTATCTATAAAAGAGGACGCAATGCCAAATCCTATACAATGGCGAAGAACGCTACGATGCTGGATTATCGGAAGGCAACGGGATTCGAGGCGCTTATGGGCTATCTGTATTTAAAAGAGGATATGAGCCGTCTGATTGATTTAGTGAAAACAGGACTGGATAAAGGAGAACAGGAATGAGGTACGAAGAATTAACGATAGAGGGAAGAAATGCAGTGCTGGAAGCATTTCGTGCCGGGAAACCGATTGACAAGCTGTTTGTTCTGGACGGGTGCCAGGACGGGCCCGTTCTCTCGATTACCAGGGAAGCGAAAAAGCACGATACGATTATCAATTATGTGGCAAAAGAGCGTTTGGATCAGATTTCCGAAACAGGGAAGCATCAGGGGGTGATTGCTTTTGCGGCGGCTTATGAATATGCCCAGGTGGAGGATATTCTGGCTCTGGCAGAAAAAAAAGGAGAGCCGCCGTTTATTTTCCTGCTGGATAATATTGAAGACCCCCATAACCTGGGGGCAATTATCCGTACTGCAAACCTGGCAGGCGCGCATGGGGTGGTTATCCCGAAAAGGCGCGCGGCCGGGCTGACTGCTACGGTGGCAAAGACGTCGGCCGGGGCGTTGAACTATACGCCGGTGGCGAAGGTGACAAACCTGGGACAGACGATAGAAGAGCTGAAGAAAAAGGGAATCTGGTTTGTGTGTGCAGACATGTCCGGAGAAGTGATGTACCGCCAAAACCTGAAAGGACCGATTGGGATGGTAATCGGAAATGAGGGGAATGGGGTAAGCAGGCTGGTGAAGGAGAAGTGCGACTTTATCGCTTCGATTCCCATGAAAGGCGATATTGACTCGCTAAATGCGTCTGTCGCAGCAGGAGTGCTTGCCTGGGAAATCGTGCGCCAGAGAATGGGAGCATAACCGGGAAACCTTGAAAAACAGGAGAGCATATGGGAGGATACGAAGGGTATTCAGACGAAGAATTGATAGCTATGATGAAACGGGGAGAACCGGAAATCATGGATTATCTGATGGAAAAATATAAGAATCTGGTGCGCAGGAAAGCCAGGGCGCTTTATCTCATAGGCGGCGATGGAGACGATTTGATTCAGGAAGGGATGATAGGGCTTTTTAAGGCAGTGCGCGACTATAATGCAGAAAAAGAAGCCTCCTTTGGAGGCTTTGCTGATTTGTGTATTTCACGCCAGATGTATACGGCGGTAGAAGCTTCTGCCAGAAAGAAACATATTCCATTGAATTCCTATATTTCTCTGTATTCCGGTACGATAAGTTCACGCGAGCATGAAGTGCCTCTAAGAGATGTACTGCCTGATTCCAGAGAGATAAATCCCGAAGAACTGGTTATCGGCAGAGAGGACAGGGAGCAGATGCACAGGGAAATGAAGAAGCGTCTGAGCGGGTTTGAGACGCAGGTGCTGGAAGCATATCTGGAAGGCATGAATTATAAAGAGATTGGAGAGGCGCTGGGGAAGCCTGCGAAAGCCATTGACAATGCGCTCCAGAGAATCCGGAAGAAAATCACAGAGAAAGATAAACTGCTATGAGACGAATTTACAAATCGTTTATTTACATTTCCCTAATACGTGTTAAAATGTGAAAGTAGGGTAAAGTATAAATATAGCACTAGAACAGCAAAGGATAAGGGGTATGAGCAGAGGTACGAAAACAGTTTTATTTGTATTTAGCGTAGTGGTTTTGACAATGATTGCCGTGTATTTGGGAATCTGTGTTTATTTTAACAACCGCTTTTTTCCGGGGTCTGTGATTAACGGAATGGATGTATCCGGGAAAACCGTGGAGGAAGCGGAGGAACTGATTGCTGCGGATGTCTCAGATTATACGGTGTCTCTGAAGCTGCGCAACGGTCAGGGGGAGAATATTGACGGCGGGCTGATGGATTTTTCTTATGTTTCTGACGGGGCGGTGCAGGAGTTAAAGGATACACAGAATTCCTTTGTCTGGCTTTCGGCATGTTTCAATCCGTCGGATTATACGATGACGGCAAAAACGACATATAACGAAAAAATGCTGAAGACTGCCCTGGACAGTCTGGAATGCCTGAAACCGGAGAATATGGAGGAGCCAAAGGAGGCAGAGATTAAGGAAACATCTTCGGGATATGAGATTGAGCCGGAGGTACAGGGAACGAAACTGGATGCCGATAAGGTCTATGAGGCAGTGAAAAAGGCAGTGGATGCCGGGGAGACGGCGGTAGATTTGGATGTAGAGGACTGCTATGTAAAACCGAAGGTAACACATAAGAATAAAAAGCTCCGTAAACGCGTAAAGAAGTTAAATCAGTATTTTAATATGTCTGTCACCTACCATGTAGGAGATACAGAGGAGGTTTTGGATTACAGTACAATTCGTGACTGGATGACGCTGGATGATGATTTGAATGCGGAGTTTAACTGGAATAAGGTCGCGGACTGGATGTCGGATTTGTCGGATAAGTATGATACATTTGGAAATGAGATGGAGTTTACAACCAGCCTGGGCGAGACGGTGTCTGTGAAACATGAGACATATGGATGGAAGATTGATGAAGCGGGAGAAGTGGAGGAGCTTCTGGAGATACTGAAAAGCGGAGAGTCCGCGGAGAGGACGCCGCTTTATCTGGAATCCGCCAGAACTTATGGCAGTGGCGGAAACGATATTGGCGATACGTATGTGGAGATTGATTACACAAACCAGCGTATGTGGTTTTACAAGGATGGGCGGCTCTTGGTAGATACGCCGATTGTAACGGGAAATACCAGTAAGAAGTATGGTTCTCCCGAGGGGATTTTTTGTATATATAATAAAGAGGAAAAAGCAGTTCTGAAAGGGGAAGATTATAAGACGCCCGTAGACTTTTGGATGCCTTTCTCTGAGGGCGTAGGAATCCATGACTCCAAGTGGAGGAATACTTATGGAGGAAATATCTACAAGACGGACGGTTCTCACGGATGTATCAATACGCCCTGGGAGCAGGCAAAAATTATTTTCAATAATATCTCTGTGGGCGACCCGGTCATCTGCTATGGCGGGGCTTCAAACCAGGGAGCAGGAGTCAGCAATATTCCGCAGCCTGCGGAAACAAGAGTAATTAATGACAAGGGAGAGGACGTCACCGATCAGCAGCAGTCCGAATCGGAAAAAGAGGAGGAACAGTCTCAGGAGGACGATATACCGACGGTGGATTTATAGAAGGAGGGGCTTATGAAAATAGTGGTTTTGGCGGGCGGCATCAGCACAGAGCGGGAAATTTCTGTCGTGTCAGGCACAAAAGTCTGTGAGGCGCTGCGGGCAAAAGGGCACAGGGCTATCCTGCTGGATGTGTATTTTGGCCTGGAGGGTGCGGATGTTGACGAGGCATTTACAGAAGAATATGATATAGTGGCTGCTGCCGCTTACATAAGGAGTTTTGACAGCCGGGTGGAGGCATCTGTTTCTGCAGGGCGGGAGTTTTTTGGTCCCCGGGTGCTTGCGTTGTGTAAAGAGGCAGATATGGTGTTTATGGCTTTGCATGGCGAAAACGGTGAGAATGGAAAGGTACAGGCGGCATTTGATTTGTTTGGCATCCATTACACGGGGAGCGGTTATCTGGGAAGCGCGCTTGCGATGGATAAAGGGCTTTCGAAGCAGATTTTCCGCGAAAACGGGATTCCGACCCCGGAAAGTGTTCTGATACATCGGAGTGAACCACGGAAAACGGCAGAGGAGTACGGCATGGCTTTCCCGTGCGTGGTAAAGACCTGCTGCGGTGGTTCCAGCGTAGGGGTTTACATCACAGAGGATGAGGCAGCTTTTGCAGATGCCCTGGAGGAAGCGTTTACATATGAGCCCCAGGTGGTACTGGAAACGTATATCAGAGGACGGGAATTTTCGGTAGGCGTTGTGGACGGAAAGCCCTATCCAATTATTGAAATCGCCCCTCTTGAGGGATTTTATGATTATAAGAACAAATATGAACCCGGGAGCACGATAGAAACCTGTCCGGCCTGTCTGTCAGAAGAGCAGACAGAGAAAATGCAGGAATATGCAGTCAGGGCATATGAGGCGCTGCGTCTGGAGAGTTATGGACGCATAGACTTTTTGATGGATGAGGACGGGAAGATGTTCTGCCTGGAAGCAAATACATTGCCGGGGATGACGCCTACCAGCCTGTTACCGCAGGAAGCCGCAGCAATGGGAATAGGTTTTGCAAAGCTTTGTGAAACATTGATTCAGGTGTCAAAGGAAAAGAAATTTATTTAAGAGGGTGGATAAATGATGAAAAATATGACTCCGTGCCGGATAGCAGAAGTCTGCGGCGGTATTTATCACGGAACAAAGGAAACAGGGATTCGTGAAATAGAGAGCATCACCACGGATAGCAGGCAGGCAGCGGAGGGCTGCCTGTTTGTCGCCGTAAAAGGAGAACGTGTGGACGGACATGATTTTATCCCGTCGGTGTTTGAAAAAGGGGCTGCCTGCGTAGTATGCGAGCGGGAGCCGGAGCATCCGTCCGGCTCCTGGATTCAGGTGAAGTCATCGCTGCAGGCGATAAAGGATATGGCGGAGTTTTACAGAAAACAGCTTGATATTCAGGTGGTGGGGATTACGGGAAGTGTGGGAAAGACCAGCACGAAAGAAGTGATAGCTTCTGTTTTATCTGAAAAATACCGGGTGCTTAAGACTCTGGGGAACTTTAATAATGAGCTGGGGCTGCCGCTTACTGTGTTTCGTCTGCGTGAGGAACATCAGATTGCCGTTCTGGAAATGGGTATCAGTGATTTTGGCGAGATGCACCGCCTGAGTAAGATTGCGCGGCCGGATGTCTGCGTGATAACGAATATTGGCCAGTGCCATCTGGAATATTTAAAGGACAGGGATGGCGTACTCCGCGCAAAATCAGAGATTTTTGATTTTATGCAGCCGGAAGGCAGGATTGTCCTGAACGGAGATGATGACAAACTGTCTGCAGTGCAGGAAGTGAAAGGTGTAAATCCCTTATTTTTCGGCGTGGAAAGCGGCCGTGAGATCTATGCTGACGAGATAGAGCCAAGGGGATTGAAAGGCATCCGTTGCCGTATCCATGCAGGTGAGGAGAGCTTTGACGTCCAGATACCGATTCCGGGATCCCATATGGTGTTGAATGCCCTGGCAGCCACAGCGGTGGGAGTTTCTATGGGTCTTACCACAGGGCAAGTGAAAAGGGGGATTGAAAAGCTTCAGACTTTGGGCGGGCGTTTTCATATGATTGAGAAAGGTGATATGCTTATTATTGATGACTGCTACAATGCGAACCCGGTTTCTATGAAAGCTTCTCTGGATGTACTCAAAGATGCAGATCGGCGGACAGTGGCAGTTCTGGGGGATATGTTTGAGCTGGGAGAAAATGAGGCGCTGCTTCATGGGGAGGTAGGCGCTTATGCGGGGGAAAAAGAAATAAACCTGCTGATCTGTACAGGTGAGCTGAGCCGCTATATGGCGGAAGAGGCAATTCATACAGGCGGATGTGAAACCGTAGTTCATGTGCCAAATCTGGAGCGGCTGATGGAAGTGCTGCCGCGTCTGGTTCAGGGGGATGATACGATATTGGTGAAGGCATCTCATGGGATGCATTTTGAAAAAGTAGTAGAATTGTTGTCAGAACTTTGACGGCAGGTACTGCCTGCGGCTTCCGACAGGGCTTCGGCAAAGGAGAGATTGGCTAAGATTTTTGGAATATAAGCCGAAGCCTGTCAGGAGCACAGAGAGTTTATATAGCTATCACCTCCTAAATGTTTCAAAAACATAACATACACTTTACAATTTTGTAATATACAGGATGAATGTGATAGAAATATGGTTCCGTGCTGTTTTGGGCTATGCTTTGGGCAGGCGGAACCAGAATTCCACGCCTTTGCGGCAGTTAAATACGCCGCAGGTGCCTTTATGAAGATTAATGATATCTTTTACAATATACAGCCCAAGGCCGATTTCATTTGGTTTTGCGCTGTTTTTTTCGTCCTTGTTTTTTCCCTGGTAGAAGCTTTTCCAGATGCGGGACTGCTCTTCCTTTGGAATAGCTTCCCCTTCGTTGTACACAGAGCAGTAGATGCTCTCCTCATCCTGGCGCAGAGTAAGGATAATCTGGCTTTGAGGGAGGGTGTGCCGATAAGCATTCATAATATAGTTATTGATTGCCTGTTCAAGCTGAGAGGCGTCAAAAACGGCATAGCAATCCTCTTGAATCAGTGTTTTAAAAGCGATTTTGGAGGTGCGCATCCAGATTTCATATTTTGGCACCAGTGTTTCCAATAGAAGGGAGACATTATCGCGGGCCATCAGCGTACTGGGGAGCGCTTCCTCAATTAAGGCGCTGTGAAGTACGTTGCTGATTAATCCGCTCATTTTCTCGATTTCTTCCATAATGGAGGAAAAGTAATAGTCCTTTTTGGAATTGTCATATTCATATTGCAGCATTTCTACCTGGCTGGAGATAATCGCCAGCGGGGTTTTCAGCTCATGGGTAACCTTGCGGACGATTTCCTTCCTCATATCCTCAAGTTCAGCCATATTCTGGTTTTGGCGCAGGAGCAGATAATTATAATTGTTCAAATCACTCATATCTTTCTGGATTTTGTCGGCCATATGGTTAATATTGCGCGCCAGATGTTTCAGTTCGTAGGTAGGGATCGATTCAGATGCCCGCACGGAAAAGTCATTCTCGCTCATTTTCTCAGCCACTGTGCTGATATTCTGAATAGGCTTTACGATTTTTGAGCAGATAATCCAGGCAAACCCGCTGCCTGCCACGATAGTCAGGATGAGTACGTCTGCCAGAAAGTTGTTCATGTACCGGATACTGCGGCGAAGCCCGGTAGTATATTCATAAATGTAGATATAATATACCTGATGATCCTGCCGGATTAAACCGTACAGAGCAATTGGCCTTCGGGAAACATCGTCATAGTACACGGCGCGTGCATCTTCTGTAAACCGCTCTTTTGCGGGTTTCATGGTATCGGCAATCAAATTGTCAGGGGTTCCCAGCTTTGAAGAATAAATCTGGTTAAAGCTTTCATCACAGATGATGATGGAAAAGCTTTCTGCCTCCAGGGAGTTAATGGAGGGATCGTCATCATAGGAAATCTGCCTCAGGTTAAGTTTCTGAAGATTGCTGAAAGCAGCGTCCATCAGTGTCTGCTTTTTTCCGATATAATAGTCTGTGGCAAACAGAAAATAGAACATGGACGAGCCGCCCAGCACAAGAATGAGGAGGAGGCAGATGGAAATTACAGCCTGGATTCGCAATTTATTCATGGCTTGTCACCTCAAAACGGTAGCCTATGCCATAGATAGATTGAATATAGGGATATTGTTCTGTCATTTTGCGGCGGAGCTGTTTTACTACGGTATCTACGGTGCGGATGCCTCCGTCATAATCAAAGCCCCATACGGCATCAAGGATAGACTCCCTGGAAAGTACCACGTTTTCATTTTGGATAAAATGCAGGAGCAGATCAAACTCTTTTGGCGTGGTATTTAAAAGTTCCCCGTTTATGTAAGCTTTGCGAAACTCCGGTTCGATGCGCAGGGCGCCGCGCAGGATTTCGTCAGATGAGGCAATATTTGCCCGCTTCAGAAGCGCTTCGATATGCGCTTTCAGGACACGCAGAAGGAAGGGCTTGGTGATGTAATTGTCAGCTCCGTTTTCGAGCCCCATGAGCTGATCTTCTTCTGATTCCCGGGCAGTCAGCATAATGATAGGAACCTCAGAGTATTCACGGATTGATTTAAGCACGTCATAACCGTCTACAGAAGGCAGCATTCCATCCAGAAGAATCAAATCAATTTTGTGGTTGTTTGAAAAGTAAGTGTCCAGGGCTTCCTGTCCATCCTGTGCGCTTAAAGTGTCATAGCCGTTAGCGTGTAAGAAGTCCTCCAGCGTGCGCCGCAGTTTCGGGTCATCTTCAACAATAAAAATCCGCTTGTTTGTATTGTCCATGTTCTCTCTACTCCCTTGTTTGTATTGTCCGGAAAGCCTAAATAACTATTAAGATTTTAAAATAGAAATATGATAAAAGTATGTTTAAATTAAAACCAGACTCGTTCGGAGTCTGGTTCCTGGAAATAAAAATTATAGCATATTCTGCTGGGAATCAAGCATATCCTGGATAATTTTTTGGGTATAAGCGCCCAAAAATTTCCGGTTTTCTTTATCCAGTTCTTTGATATAAATCGGCTTTCCGTATTCTAAAATCACGTTTGCAGGCTTTATCCGGGGAAAATGATTTTCCAGGATATCGGCAGTGTTTGTCAGGGCTATGGGAATAATAGGGCATCCGCTTTTTTCAGCCATTTTAAAACTGCCCTCTTTGAACGGGAGCATTGGCGCGTCAGGCTCTTTGTTTCTGGTGCCTTCCGGGAAAATGCACATGGAAATTCCGTTTTTCATCTGCTCTATGCCTGCGAGTATCGTCTTCATTCCCTCACGGATATCTGTTCTGTTCAGGAACAGACAGTAAAGCCGTTTCATCCATATGGAAAGTAAAGGGACTTTTGCCATGCTGTCCTTTGAAACATATCCGGTCAGCCCGGGGCAGCGGGAATAGGTCAGCACGGTATCAAAAAGGCTTCTGTGGTTTGCAATATAGAGAACAGCCGTGTCCCTGGGAATATTTTCTTCACCGAGGACGGTAACTTTACTTCCGGTAATCCGCATAACCAGTTTGAATACAAATTGGATAATACGGAGCGAAGAAATATCCCGGGCGTGGGGAGATATCTTTCCGATCACCCATTCTGCAAACAGGACAGGAATAGATAGAATCAAAAAGCATACAACCAAGATTAAAATTAAAAATAATCGAATCATAAAAGCACTCTTTTCTAAAGGTTTATGCTCCGCAGAGCGGAGCATAGTTTACGAGATGTGTATACCGAACGGTCTGTAAAGAACAGGCATATCAACGCCCGAAAAGCTTTGTGGTCTGCAAAAGCCAGGAAGCGCGTTCCGGAGTAAGTTCTTTTGCTTCGTAACGGAACCCCCAATTGTCAGAGGGCATACCGGGCGTATTCATACGGGTTTCGCTTCCCATCTCAAGTAAATCCTGGATAGGAAAAATCGCGTATTTTGCTATGCTCCCCAGACAAAAACGGATGAAGTCAAGGCTGATCCGCCCTCCGTCTGTGTTTCCGTATCTTCGGATTTTGTCACGGCATTCCTCAGAAATGGTGCGGTACCATCCGGTGGTGGTGTCGTTGTCATGGGTTCCGGTGTAGCAGATACAGTTGGTAGTTGTAAAGTTGTGGGGCAGATAGCTGCCATCTTCCAGGCACTCGAACCCAAACTGTAGAATACGCATTCCGGGGAAATGGAACATGTCGCGCAGCCATTCAACTTCAGGAGTAATGACGCCTAAATCCTCTGCAAAAATAGGAAGCTCGTCACCCAGTTCCTTCTGAATGGCCAGAAACAGCGCTTCGTTCGGGCCTTTGACCCATTTACCGTTTACTGCAGTTTCTTCGCCGGCAGGTACGGCCCAGTAAGCTTCAAAGCCCCGGAAATGGTCGATGCGCAAATAGTCCGTCAGTCCAATCTGATGCTTTACGCGTGCGATCCACCAGGCATAATCCTGCTTTTTGTGTGCTTTCCAGTCATACAGGGGATTTCCCCAGAGCTGTCCGGTAGCGCTGAAATAGTCAGGGGGTACGCCTGCCACACAGGAGGGATGCCCTTTGGTGTCCAGCTGGAATAAATCTTTGTGTGCCCATACGTCTACGCTGTCCAGCGATACAAAGATGGGGATATCGCCGACAATTTCTATGCCGTGCCTGTTTGCATATTCTTTCAGGGCATTCCATTGACGGAAGAACAGGAACTGGAGAAATTTATAATATTTTATATCATCAGCCAGCTGTGTTTCCCATTTTTTTCGTGATTTTTCATCCGGATTTTTCAGATCATCCTCCCAGTCCAGCCAGCAGCGGCCTTCGTGGGCGTCTTTACCGGCCATAAACAGCGCGTAATCGTCCAGCCAGAATTTCTGGAGAAGGCAAAAATCCTCAAATTCTTCCAGGAGCAGTTTATCTGGAGTGTGAACAAATCTTTCATAAGCCTTGTGGAACAGTTTTGTTTTAAATTCCAAAACAGCTCCGTAGTCTGTTTTCTGGGCGTCCCAGACAGGCATGCCGCAGAAATCTTCATCGGTGAGAAGGTTCAGTTCCTTCATATTTTCCGGGCTGATAATGAGCGGCTGTCCGGCAAATGCCGAAAATCCCTGATAGGGCGAATCACCAAAGCCGGTAGGTCCTAAAGGAAGTACCTGCCACAAACTCTGGCCCGATTTCTCCAGGAAATCAATAAAATCATAAGCACCCTGGCCCATATCGCCGATGCCGTACGGAGACGGAAAAGAGGTGGGATGCGCCAAAATGCCGGAAAAACGAGAACGTTTTATAGAGTTTTCTACAGTACTCATAATGCGTGAATCCTTTCATCTGTCATTTTCCTGCCAAAAGCGCAGAGATATGCGGCTTTTGGCAGGTGTTTCACATGCTCATTATTGTATCATATTGAGAAGGCAAAGTCCATTTATAATTCAAGCTCCGTGCGTGTATTTCTTTTCAAAAATGTCACTTGACATGGAAATGGGATTGATATATAATGAGATGCATAAAAAGTCATTAAGGAATGTTCTGGTTTTTCAAGTGCGTTCGCACCAAAATTCCAAATGAGATGCATGTTGTTAATATTTACGAAAGGAAGGGACTTATTTGAAGTACGAAGAATTTATTTGTCAAGTACAGGCAAGGCTGGCAGAAAAACTGGGGGATGAGGTGCGCGCAGAGCGGCGCCTTATTGTAAAAAACAACGGAGTGGCCCTGGAGGGTATTACTATTATGGAAGAAGGGAAAAAGATTTCCCCCGTGATTTATTTAAAGGATTACTATGTGGTATATCAAAAGGGCGTGACGCTGGAAGAGGTTACGGAAGACATTCTGAAAGTATATGAAAAAAGCAGGGTAAGCGCTTCGGCGGATTCTGATTTTTATAAAGATTTTGAAAAGGTAGCGCCTCGGGTGGCATGCAAATTGGTGAATTATAATAGAAATGAAGAACTGCTGCAGAGAATTCCCCACATTTGCTGTCTGGATTTGGCGCTTGTATTTTATTATGCGCTTGAGGATGAGGAGATCGGGAGCGGGACGATTCTCATATTTAACAGCCACTTAGACATGTGGGGGATCACGCGGGAACGGCTTTATGAAATAGCCAGACGGAATACCCCCAGGATTTACCCGCATGAGTTCAGGGAGATGAGGGAAATTTTAGAGGAGAGTTTTGGGGAGATGGGGCAGATAGCGGAGGATAAAGAGGAGCTTCCAATGTATGTTCTGTCGAATGCGGCGCATTCGTTTGGGGCGGTATATATTCTTTATGATAGTGTGCTTGCCGGAATTGCTGAAGAATTAGAGGATGATTTCTATATTCTCCCCAGCAGTGTCCATGAATGCATTATTGTGCCTTTAAATGTGCAGGCAGCCCGGGAGGAGCTGGAAGATATGGTGTTTGAGAT
The DNA here is from genome assembly GCF_943193015.1 of Hominisplanchenecus murintestinalis. Lineage (NCBI taxonomy): Bacteria > Bacillati > Bacillota > Clostridia > Lachnospirales > Lachnospiraceae > Hominisplanchenecus > Hominisplanchenecus murintestinalis. The sequence continues at coordinate 14,481 of NZ_CALPCM010000020.1, read as the reverse complement.
AAACAGGACACAGGTGCTTCCAGAGGATGTGCTTTCAGATCAGGTATATCTTTACGAGAGGGAATGCCACCGGCTGAGTGCAGGCAGCCCGGGCGGGCGAAAAACCGTTGACAATTAGGTTCTCCCCCCATAAAATAGTGTGTAAGCAGGCGGGAAGAAATTTCATTTTGCCTGAAAAGCATAAAGGAGAACAGAAGGATGAGTGAGAAGAAAATCCCTTATAAAATTTATTTAGAAGAAAATGAGATGCCGAAGCAGTGGTATAATGTGCGGGCGGATATGAAGAATAAACCGGCGCCTCTTTTGAATCCGGAAACCCATGAGCCAATGAAAGCAGAAGAACTGGAAACAGTATTTTGCAAAGAGCTGGTAAAGCAGGAGCTGGATGATGACAGCCGTTATATCGATATTCCGGAAAAAATCCTGGGTTTTTATAAAATGTACCGTCCGGCGCCCCTGGTGCGCGCATATTGCCTGGAGGAGAAGCTGCAGACGCCGGCGAAGATATACTACAAATTTGAGGGAAATAACACCAGCGGAAGCCATAAACTGAATTCGGCAATTGCACAGGCATATTATGCAAAGGAGCAGGGGCTGAAAGGCGTGACAACAGAGACGGGGGCGGGACAGTGGGGAACCGCACTGTCTATGGCATGTGCATATCTGGATTTGGACTGCAAGGTGTATATGGTAAAGTGTTCTTATGAGCAGAAGCCTTTCCGCAGGGAAGTGATGCGCACATATGGGGCGTCGGTTACGCCGTCTCCTTCTGAAATGACAGAAGTAGGGCGCCAAATCCTGGCCGCTCATCCGGGAACTACCGGGAGTCTTGGATGTGCTATTTCAGAGGCTGTGGAAGCAGCTACTCATATGGAAGGCTACCGCTATGTGCTGGGGAGTGTGCTGAACCAGGTTCTTCTTCACCAGTCAATTATCGGCGTGGAGGCGAAACTTGCGTTGGATAAGTATGGGGTTAAGCCTGACATTATTATCGGGTGTGCAGGAGGAGGGTCCAATCTGGGCGGCCTGATTTCGCCTTTTATGGGAGAAAAGCTGCGGGGTGAGGCGGATTACCGGTTTATTGCCGTAGAGCCTGCATCGTGCCCGAGTATGACAAGAGGTGTGTTTGCTTATGATTTCTGCGACACAGGAATGGTGTGCCCGCTGTCTAAGATGTATACGCTCGGAAGCGGATTTATTCCGTCTTCAAATCATGCGGGGGGACTGCGGTATCACGGAATGAATTCTGTCCTTTCACAGTTATATCATGACGGGTATATGGAGGCGCGCTCAGTGGAGCAGACGTCTGTATTTGAGGCAGCGGAACAGTTTGCCAGAGTGGAAGGCATCCTGCCGGCGCCGGAGAGCAGTCATGCCATCCGTGCAGCGATTGATGAAGCGCTCAAATGCAAAGAAACAGGGGAAGAAAAGACGATTCTTTTTGGGCTTACAGGAACAGGATACTTTGATATGGTTGCCTATGAAAAGTTCCATAACGGTGAGATGGGAGACTATATTCCAACAGATGAAGAATTACAGGCCGGATTTGCCGGACTTCCAAAATGGTGAGGGAAAATATGAAAAAGTGGAAAAGAGCAGGATGGATGGGCGCAGTGCTGACGGTATTATTTTCAGCGGCATATATAACAGTCAGCGCTGCCGGGACACAGGAAAAAGAAATTGTTTATACATCTATGAGTAAATCGTTGATGGATACTTCAGGGGATGGGACGAAAGACAACCCATATAACCGCTTTGAGGATGCACTGGCGAATGTGGCAGACGGAGGAAAGATTTATATACTGGCATCCAATAATGCAGTTGTAAATTCCCAGGGCAATGATATGCCTCTGGTGATTGATAAGGAAGTGGTGATTGAGCCGGAACCGGGAGCTGAGCGAGCCAAACTGTACAGCAGGGCGGCAGGCATTGTGCTGGGAGCAGATGTTACATTTCGCAATATTAAACTTGCGGCTGCTGATCCTTACCATGCCCAGATTTTTGCTAATGGGTATCGGCTTTCCCTGATTGATGTATCCAGGGAAGCGGGACACAGGCTTCTTGATGTGGCGGCGGGCAGTTTGTATAATACGGCAGGAGTGCGGCTGGGACCTGAGCCGGGGGATTTTGGAGAAGTGCTTATTCAGGGTAAGCAAAGCGAGTTCGGAAATGTATATGCGGGGAGCATCAATGGAAGATTTGACAGTAATGTGTCCATCACCGTTCAGGATATAAGCAGCACGAAGCTGGGGGATTTATACGGCTGCGGCGCGCATGAAGCAGTATTTGACCGGGATAACTGGTTTGACTTTACAGAACCGCCGTCCCCCGAAGCAGATGCAGCCGCCTATCCGGTGACAGGAAATGTGGCTTTCAGCCTTGATAGGGTATTTGTTAACAAAGTAGATGGCACCGGAGCAGAGGGAAGCGTCGGAGTTACCTTCAGTACAAAGTATATGGAAGACAATCTGATGCTTTTAAACATAACGGCGTTGACAGTAAAAGAAGGAACCCTGAAGCCACAGGCATTGACTGCCGCGTATGCAGGAAAGGTAAACATGGCGGTTGAAGAAGGGGGTACGTTGGATTTATCAACGGCAGGAAATATAAAAGCCCATGACTTTATCGGCGGCGGAAAACTGGTGTTGGATAAGAACGGCGTGTTAAAAATTGAAGGAAACGTGTCAGGGAGAACAGTATTTGAAACGAGCGGGGGAGGAAACGGGTATTCTGGAATTGCTTTAGAGAACCATACCTATATTGAAGCGCCAGCTCAGGTACGCGGAACATTTTCTTTTGTTCCTTATCCGACGCAGAGCGGTTTCCGGCTGCTCCGTCAGGAAGATGGCAGCTGGAAAACGGTAAAAGATGCAGAGACTCCAACAGGGATTACGATTGGATATTTCTCGGATGATGAAAGAAAGGGAGACGTGAGCATAATATGGGATACTTTTGACCCGGAAACAGAAAGCCCGGCAGGGGCGACCGCATTGGCAAACCCGGGATATCATTTTGTGAGATGGGTGGATATTGAAGACAATGAGGTAAGTACGCAGGAGCATTTTATTCCCCAGCCGATTAACGGGGTGTATGGCGAGCAGTATTATGCATGTTTTGAAAGCAATACGTATACAGTAGGTTTTCTGGCGAATGGAGGCAGCGGGAATCCTATGCCAGAGCAGCAGTTTGTATACGGGGAGCCTGCCGGACTTTCTGCAAACGTTTATACAAGGACAGGATACATTTTCCGGGGATGGAGTACAAACACGGACGGCATAGGAAGGATATTTTCCGATGAAGAAAGCGTGCAGAACCTGACGACTGAGCAGAATGGCCGGGTTTTGCTGTATGCACAGTGGGAAAAAGAACAGGGTTCTACAGAAACAGACGAAAGCGAAACAAATACAGAAGGAACGGAAACCGAACCGGAAACACAGGATTCAGAAACGACAGAGCCGCAGGAGACTGAGACACAGGAGACTGAAACGAAAGAGCCGGAAACGGAGACACAGGAGACTGAAACGAAAGAGCCGGAAACGGAGACGAAAGATTCAGAAACCCAAGAGCCGGAAACAAAGGAAACGGAAACAAAGGAGCCTGAGAGAGAAGAGCCGGAGACAAAAGAATCCGAGACAAATAAAATTGAGCCGGGTACAAAGGCTCCGGGGGAAACAGGAAGAAATCCTGTTACGCCGGTAAAGGTTTCGCTTGCAAAGCCTAAGATTAAGATACAGAAGAAAAGAAAATACGTTATCATAAAATACAAAAAGGTGAAAGGCGCGGACGGATATGAAATTTACCGTTCTGTGAAAAAGAAAAAGGGATACCGCAAGATTGCCGATACGAAAAAGCTTATCTGGAAAAATACCCGGCTGCCGAAAAAAACACTATATTATAAAGTGCGGGCCTATAAAAAGGTAAAAGGAAAGAAAGTCAGGTCTGCGTATAGCGCGGTAAGAACTGTCAGGATAAAATAAGGAGTTTTGGTTTATTTTTATAATATTGTAAGAAAAAGAATAAGAAGCCTTCCGGCTTCTTATTCTAAAGGAAAGAGAAAAATTAAAATATTTTGAGGGAGTACTTCGCAACTTGTGGGAGCTGCGAAGTGTGAGTTATGAAAATATATTAGCTCATTGCTAATATGGTTATAATATAAAACAAAAATGTGTAGAAACTATGTTTGAAACATAAAATAATTGTTAAAATAAGAAAAAAAGTGTTAGGAAAATCGAAAACAATTTTTCGGCTGAAAGAAAAGTTGAAAAAGCCCTTTTCAATTAAAGACGGGCTGTATATAATAATAGCGTCAGAGAGAAAGGAGTATTCATATGACTTCAACGGACATTGGAATTGACCTGGGAACTGCCAGTATTTTAGTATATGTCAAGGGGAAAGGAGTAGTCTTAAAAGAGCCTTCCGTCGTGGCATTTGACAGAGACACGAATAAAATTAAAGCGATTGGGGAAGAGGCCCGGCTGATGCTTGGGCGTACCCCGGGAAACGTTGTAGCTATCCGGCCGCTGCGTAAAGGCGTCATTTCTGATTACACAGTAACGGAGCAGATGCTAAAATATTTTATCCAAAAAGCCATCGGTCGTCTTTCTTTCCGAAAACCGAGAATTAGCGTATGTGTTCCAAGCAGCATAACAGAAGTGGAAAAGAAAGCTGTAGAAGACGCCACTTATCAGGCAGGCGCCAGAGAGGTATCTATCATTGAAGAGCCGCTGGCGGCAGCTATCGGCGCCGGGATTGATATTTCAAGACCGTGCGGAAACATGATTGTAGATATTGGCGGGGGAACCTGCGATGTAGCGGTAGTTTCTCTGGACGGTATCGTAGTGAGCACATCCATTAAGGTAGCGGGAGATGATTTTGACGATGCCATCATCCGTTATTTAAGGAAGAAGCATAATCTTCTGATTGGGGAAAGAACAGCAGAGGATATCAAGATTAGCATTGGGACAGCCATTGAGCGCCCGGAGCAGAAGGTTATGGAGGTCAGAGGACGTGACTTAGTCACGGGACTGCCCAAAACCGTGAAAGTCACATCTGAGGAAATTCGTGACGCTTTGAAAGAGGCAACGACCCAAATTGTAGAGGCAGTACACAGTGTGCTGGAGCGTACGCCGCCGGAACTGGCAGCGGACGTAGTGGACAGGGGAATCGTATTAACAGGCGGCGGCGCGCTTCTGAACGGCCTGGAAGAGCTGATTGAATCTAAGACGGGAATCAATACTATAACGGCAGAAGAACCAATGACTGCCGTAGCAGTGGGAACCGGAAAGTTCGTGGAACTGACGGCAGGAAATAAAAAGCTGGAAGATTGAAAAGCGCCGTGCAGGGAATGGAAGAAAAGGAGAGGGCTGTGGGAAAACAGCCTTTTTCTTTTGGAATCCGGGGATGCAGTAGGAGGATAAATGGAGAGGATACAGGGGTATGTGGATCATATCATTTACCGGAACAGCGAAAATGGTTATACGGTGCTGGCGCTGATCTGCGGGGAAGAGGAAATTACTTGCGTAGGCAGCCTGCATTATATAGGGAATGGAGAGGCTATAGAAGCGGAAGGGCAGTATAAGGAGCACAGCACATATGGCAGGCAGTTTCAGATTGTTTCTTATGAAATCAAAGAGCCGGAGGATGTGGTGTCTATTGAGAGGTATTTAGGCTCAGGGGCAATCAAAGGAATTGGCGCTTCGTTAGCGGCGCGGATTGTAAAGAAATTTAAGGCAGATACGTTCCGCATTATTGAGGAGGAACCGGAGAGGCTTGCAGAAATCAAGGGAATCAGTGAACGGAAAGCCAGAGAGATAGCAGAACAGGCAGAAGAGAAGCGGGATATGCGCAAAGCTATGATTTTCCTGCAGCAGTATGGCATTTCAAACAGCATGGGCGTAAAAATCTATAATACATATGGGCCGGAGCTGTACCGGATCGTTAAAGAAAATCCTTACCAGATGGCAGAGGATATCGGAGGGATTGGGTTCCGCATTGCCGATGAGATTGCGGGGAGGGTAGGTATTCATACGGATTCGGATTTCCGGATTCGTAGCGGGATTCTCTATGTGCTGCAACAGGCGTCTGGGGAAGGCCATATTTATCTTCCGCAGGAAATGCTTCAGGAGCGCACGGTGGTTCTTCTGGGGGTGAGCCGGGAGAGCGTGGAGAAGCATGTCATGGATTTGGCAGTGGACAGGAAGCTGATTGTTAAAGAGGATGGGGAAAGTATCTGCATTTATAGTACGGCGGCATATTATTTGGAGCTGAATGCGGCAAAGATGCTGCATGATTTAAATATTTCCTGTGAAATTTCAGAAACAGCAGTGCTTGCAAAAGTGGCTAAAATTGAGAAAGAAAGAGAGACAGAGCTGGACGAAATGCAAAGGCAGGCCGTGGCAGCGGCGGCAGGGCACGGCTTGCTTGTGATTACAGGAGGCCCGGGAACAGGAAAGACAACGACGATTAATGCACTGATAGATTATTTTGAATCCGAAGGGCTGGAATTGCGCCTTGCCGCCCCCACGGGCCGGGCGGCTAAGAGGATGACAGAAGCCACCGGTTATGAGGCGCAGACCATCCATCGGCTGCTTGAAGTCAGCGGGGGAACGGACGATGAAAGCCGGGGACAGTTTGGAAGAAATGCTGAAAATCCTCTGGAAGCTGACGTGATTATTATTGATGAAATGTCCATGGTAGATATTTATCTTGCCCACGCGCTTCTGATGGCAGTTCCGGTGGGCACCAGACTGATTATGGTAGGAGATGTGAACCAGCTTCCTTCCGTGGGACCGGGAAGCGTATTGAAAGATATCATTGATTCCGGTCAGTTTCCGGTGGTGCGTTTGACGAAGATTTTCCGTCAGGCGACGGAGAGCGACATTATTGTTAATGCCCATAAAATTAATAAGGGTGAGCATGTAGTAGCTGATAACAAAAGCCGGGATTTCTTTTTTCTGAAACGACAGGATGCCAATGTGATCATCAGCATTGTAATTACTCTGGTGCAGCAGAAAATGCCCAAATATGTCCATGCTTCCCAGAATGAAATCCAGGTGCTCACGCCTATGCGAAAAGGGCTTTTAGGTGTGGAACGGCTGAATACAATCCTTCAGGAATATCTGAATGCCCCATCTCAGGACAAGAGGGAGAAAGAGTATGGCGGCGGCCTTTTCCGCGAGGGGGATAAGGTTATGCAGATTAAAAATAATTATCAGATAGAGTGGGAAATACGTGGAAAGTATGGGATTGCAGTAGAAAAAGGGACAGGAATTTTTAACGGAGATATGGGAATTGTCCGTGAGATTAATACATATGCGGAAATGATGACGGTGGAGTTTGATGAGGGAAGGTTTGTCGACTATCCGTTTAAGCAGCTCGACGAGCTGGAATTGGCTTATGCCGTTACCATCCATAAATCCCAGGGGAGCGAATATCCGGCAGTGGTGATTCCGCTGCTTCCCGGACCAAGGATGCTGATGAACCGGAATCTGCTTTATACGGCAGTAACCAGGGCAAAATCCTGTGTGACACTAGTGGGAGATGAAGGGACATTTTATCAGATGATAGATAATACATTTGAACAGAAACGCTATACATCGCTTCAAAACCGCATTAAAGAATTGTCTTAGCAGAAACAGAGGGATTGCAGAATCGTATCGGGAGAGAGCAATCGGAATTATGAATCGGCAATTACAAAAAATGTTAGAAATTCTGTATCCGCGGCACTGTCCGGTGTGCCACGAAATCGTGAAAGCGCATGGCGCGTTGATCTGTCCGGGATGTAGAAAAAAACTTTTGCCCATCCGGGAGCCAATTTGCAAAAAATGTGGAAAACCCATAGCTGACCCGGCGCAGGAATATTGTGAGGACTGTCGGACGCGGCGGCATTTGTATACCCGGGGCAGGGCAGCGCTTTTATATACAGGTGAAATCAAAGAATCGGTATGCCGGATGAAGTTTCATAACAAAAGAGAATATATTGATTTTTACGGAGCCTATATGGCAGAAATTTTGGGAAAAAAGATTCTGGAATGGGGAGCGCAGGCTCTTATTCCGGTTCCGCTTCACCGTTCAAAGCTGAGGCGGCGGGGATTTAACCAGGCGGAGCTGCTGGCAAGGGAGATTGGCAGGGCGCTGGGAATTCCAGTGCGGCCGGATATCGTTCAGCGGGTTCGTAAGACAAAGCCTCAGAAAGAGCTGCTGTACAGGGAAAGACAAAATAATCTGAAAGGGGCTTTTAAAATAAGCCAATATGATGTAAAATTAAAGAAAATAGTTTTGGTAGACGATATTTACACGACAGGGAGCACGGTAGACGAGATTGCGGGAAGGCTTCTGGAACAAGGTGCCAAAGAGGTTTATTTCGTAAGCCTCTGCATCGGAAAGGATGACGGTTAAATGAGTGAAAAGCGAATCAGGATGATGACAAAACTGGCAGATTTTGAACAGAGAAACCGTAAGCTGCTGCAGAATGCGGGAGAGTACTACCGGGGGGATTTTATAGGCATCCGCCTTTTGAAAAACTTGTTCCGGATTACCGCAGCATACCTGCTGGGCGCGGCGCTTTGGGCAGTATACAATGAAGAAGCGATTATGAAAAAACTGAATACCATGGATATTCAGGGACTGGCGGCAGGATTGCTTATTGCTTACGGGATTGTTCTTATTTTGTTTTTAACATTGACTTACGTGATTTCGGCGGTAGAATATTATAAGGCGGAGAAAAAACAGCAGACCTATCGGAATATGCTGGAACGCCTGGTTTTGGAGTACGACCATGAAACCTCAGGCCGTGCGGGACGGGGGATGAAGAAAAGGAACGGAAAACAGGGAGGCACGTACCATGGAAACATTGTTGGACTTTAGGGAGAGCGTAAAAGATTTTTATGGGAAATATGACGCATATATAGTATCCGGATGGAAATTTCTGACGGCGCTTCTGTCCTTTTGGTTTATCAATGGGCGGCTGGGGTATTTTGAGAAGCTTAACAGTATATTCGTGGTGTTGATTCTGGCGCTTTTTTGTTCTTTTCTTCCAATTAACGGGATTGTCCTGGTGGGGGCATCGCTGATTTTGATACATCTTTATGGCTTGTCCCTTCCTGCATTCATCGTAGGAGGGGGAATCCTGGTAATTTTCCTGCTGGTATATTTTAGTGTGACTCCGCGGGAAGGGTATGCATTTGTACTGACGATGCTGGCTCTTGAACTTGGGATACCGTGTACGGTTCCTTTAGTATTCGGCTTGATTTCAACGCCTGCGGCCGCAGCAGCCATGTGCTTTGGGATAATTTCTTACTACATGCTGGGGTCTGTCGCAGGAGCGACGGAAGCCGCTGCATCAGGTAAGACTTCCCTGGCAGAGGAGTCGCAGGAATTGATTAAAAATATAAAAACTTTGCTTGAGAGTATTATAAAGGATGACAGGCTTGTATTGGCTCTGATTTCCATGGTAGCAGTACTGCTGGTCGTATATTTGATTCGAAGGATGGCAGTGAAATATTCCTGGACAATGGCAATCGTTATAGGAACGCTGACTTTTCTGCTTGTGGAACTGACAGGGTGTCTTGTATTTGACAGGATGGGCGAGGCTTTAGGTCTGCTTATCGGAACAGCTTTTGCAGTGCTGATTGCTTTCATTGTGAAATTTTTTGTGTTCCGGGTAGATTATTCTAAAGTGGTAAATGTACAGTTTGAAGACGGGGACTATTATTATTATGTAAAGGCAGTCCCGAAAGTTAAGAAAGGGCGTGAGGAACGTGGAGACAATTAAACAGTTCTTTTCAGAATATCTTCCATGGATGACGCTTCCGACGCTTTCTATCCGGATTACGGATGTGGTAGAAATTATCCTTTTGTCTATTTTAGTTTACAGGGTTATGCTCTGGATTCGTGAGACAAGAGCGTGGACGCTGCTGAAAGGGATTTTGGTATTGGGATTCTTTGTGGCGGTTGCGTATGCACTTCAAATGGATACGATTAAGTTTTTGGTAGCAAAGGGAACAGATTTGGCCTTGATGGCGGCGGTTATTATCTTTCAGCCGGAACTGCGGCGTGCGATGGAGCAGCTGGGAGAGAAGCGGGTGCTGCCGAATATTGTTCCGTTTGATTCGTCCAGGAATGTCAGTGAGCGTATGAGCGACAAGACAGTGAACGAACTGGTAAAGGCATCTGTGGAGATGGGAAAGGCAAAGACGGGGGCGTTAATCGTATTGGAACAAAATGTGAGCCTGACAGAGTATGAAAGGACAGGGATTTCCGTTGACGCGCATGTCACCAGCCAGCTTTTGATTAATATTTTTGAACATAATACGCCGCTTCATGACGGGGCGGTTCTGGTCAGGGAAAACCGGATTGTATCTGCAACCTGTTATCTTCCGTTATCTGATAACATGGTACTTAGCAAAGAACTGGGAACCAGGCATAGGGCGGGGATAGGAGTCAGCGAAGTCACGGATTCCCTGACGATTATTATATCGGAGGAAACGGGACAGATTTCTTATGCTTACCGCGGCGAGCTTTCCAGAGGAGTGAGCGGCGAGGAACTCAAAGCAAGGCTGGTAAGCTTCCAGAATAAGACAGTTGACATGAAAAAGTTCAGGCTTTGGAAAGGCAAGACGAAGAATGAAGAAAAAGATAGTGAGTAATTTCTGGCTTAAGATTATGGCGGTTCTGGTGTCATTTCTGATTTGGCTCATGGTAATAAACGGAGATGATCCGATTAAGACAGAGACATTCCGTAATGTGCCGATTACAATTAAGAATGCAGATGTTTTTATGGAAAAAGTGAAAAAAGTCTACCGGGCGCGGGAGGACAATCGGACAGGGCAGGAAACGGATTCGGTCACCGTATATGTAAAAGCGAGGCGTTCTATCCTGGAAAGGCTTTCCTCAGACAGTTTTACGGTTACGGCAGATTTTGAAAATATTGTAGGAGAGCTGAACACTATTCCGCTGGACATCAGCTGCACGACAGTGCCGACGCTTACCATGAAAGACATGTGGTGTGATCTGCACTCCCTTAAAGTGGAGCTGGAGGATGTGAAGGATGCGATGTTTGTGGTATCTACAAAAGCAGAAGGGGCGCCGGCGAATGGATATCAGGTAGGAGGACTGGAGCCGGTTGACGGAAATTCTGTCGCAATTGCAGGTCCGGAATCAGATATGAAAAAGATTGGAAAAGTGGAGGTTGCCGTTGAAGTGCGGGGGCTTACGAAGAGCAAGACGGTTACGGCGCCTATTACGATTTATGATAAAAATGAAACACAGTTTACTCCGAGCCAGATGGAACGTTTGACGATAAAAACCCAGGATGGAAAAGTGTTTGAAGAAGAGCAGATGAAAGTGCGCGCGGTAATTTGGAAGGTGAGACGGGGAATTGTACCCAGTATAGAGACGAGTGGAACGCCTGCAGAGGGATACCAGGTGGTGAAAGTCACTACAGCTCCGGAAACAATTGGGCTGGCTGCAAGCAAAGACGTTTTGGATCAGCTGGGATACCGTTTGACGATTTCCAATCAGGTTTCTGTAGAAGGGGCTTCAGAAACATTCAGCAAAGAGATTAATTTAAAAGAATACCTGGAGGAGAATTTTGGAAGCACCTTGATTCAGGAGAAGGATCTTTCAGATATTATTGTAGTTACCGTACAGATGGAGAAGATAGGCACGACGACAATCCGGGTTCCGGTATCGGATATTGCAGTGAGGGGACGGTCGGAGAATATGAGTTATAAACTAACGCCGGCAGATTATATTTCCCTGGAAATCCAGCCGCAGTCAGATCAGGAAGTCATTAAGCCAGAAGATGTTCAGGTTATTTTGGATTTGTCATCAAGTAAATACCAGACACCGGGAAATTATCAGGTGCCTTTGGAAGTCATTCTGCCGGAGGGATGTGTGTTATCTGCTCAGGCAAAAATTGCCGTTGATTTAGTAAAGACAGAGTCTGCCTCAGAACAGGCGGAAAAGCAGGGAGAATAGTCGGAGATAGACAGAAAGGACAGGGGGGAATTAGAAGATGGTAAAACAAAAGGTTGTTGTTAAAAATCTGACGGGGCTTCATCTGAGGCCTGCGGGGCTCTTATGTAAAGAAGCGATTAATTTTAAATGCTCTATCCACTTTCAGTTCCATGATACATATGCGAATGCAAAGAGCGTGCTGAGCGTGCTGAGCGCATGCGTGAAATGCGGGGATGAAGTGGAATTTACCTGTGAGGGTGAAGATGAAGAGGAGGCGCTTAAAACGATTATCGCGGCGATTGAAAACGGTCTGGGCGAGTAGATAAGAGGTGTTTGAAAATGATTTTAGTATACGTGTGTCCGGGGTGCCAGGCCGTGCGGATTGTTTCGCGCAGAAAAGAAGTGCCATGTACGGTGTGCGGGCAGAAGATGGAGCAGAGCGACTTGACATTCCTGGAGTGGTCAGATATGAATCCGGATGAGCGGCAGAGATACGGGGTTCGCTGGTGTGCGCAGCGGAGCTCAGGATGAATCCATAAATGGCTAACAAAGCATTCAAAATAAGGATAAGCAGATTTATACGAAAAAAAAGAACGTTTCCGGGTTTTATTCCTGAAAGCGTTCTTTTTTATTAAAGGGATCCTTCACAGCCTCTATTTGTATAAGTTTACTTAGAAGTAGAGTAGCTTGGGTAAGCGATAGGATCCGTAGGATCGTAATAATAAACAGGGTCTTCGTTCATTTTAAAATTAGCAGGTCTTCCTAATGGCCCGGGATAAGAAGCGTCATCGTATACGACTACGGTACTTCCTACAGGAACGGTATCGTACAACCACTTTGCATCTCCCATAGCCAGACGGATACATCCTTGTGAGGCTTGCTGTCCAAGCATGTTGAACTTGTAAGACGGTACGGCTGTTCGTTCCGTTGTAGGTGCAGGTATCGAGTGGAACAGGATGTCGTCTGTAATATGGGAACAGAAATATCCCCACGTAGGACCGTTCAGTTCATGTCTCCAAAGTTTATCACGGATAGAAAAGGTTCCAAGGGGCGTTGCATTGTCCATGCCGGTAGAGCAAAGGAATGCTTTTACAGGGATATTGCCCTTGTAAACGGTTATAACATTTGCTGCCCGGTTTACTTTTACAACCCAGCTTCCGGAGAGAGTCCGCTGGGTATAAATACCGCTGGAAGCAAATGTGTAAGTCTGTCCGCCGATTGTCTTTCTTCCGGTTGTCATGGCTCCCGTTTTTGGATTCATGTAATAAAAGTTTCCGTTGTGAACCAGCCATCCGGTTTTCATGGCGCCGGAGCTTTCGAAGAAATACCATTGACTTTTTATCTTTCTCCATCCGGTAGTCACTACTCCTTTGGAATCCATGTAATATCTGTGGCCGTTGCGGTTCTGCCACCCGGTCAGGAGTACGCCTCTGGTATTAAACAGGTAGCGCTTTCCGCCGATACGCTGGAATTCAATCAGGCGCGCGCCTTTGAGCGGGCCTGAAGGGGTTCCGTAGTATGTATTTTTCCCGACTTTAAACCACCCGGTCTTTACAGAGCCGGAAGGCGTGTAATAGTAATAGCGGCCGTCAATATTGACCCATCCGCTGCGTAGGGCGCCTGTTCGCTGATTAAAATAATACCGTTTGCCCTGGTAGGTCTGCCATCCGGTTTTGAGCCGTCCCTTGGAATCAGCATAATAGGTTTTGTCGCCTACCTGTTTCCATCCGGTGACAAGAGGACCTTTTGTAGTGGCAAAAAAGAGCTTTCCATTATATTTTATCTTACGGTTTTTCATCATCCTTCCGTTGGAGGTGTTGAAAAAATACCGCTTTCCATTGTACAACTGGATTCCGGTCTTTGCAGCGCCGGAAGCGGCCAGAAGATACGTATTCCCTTTTATTTTCTTAAGGCCGTTCGTCAGTTTTACACTTTTCGTATTGAAACAATAAATTTTACCGCCGATGCGGGCTGCAGTATTCGTGTGAAGCTTTGCCGAATCCCCGGCATAATAGTAATTTCCGTCTGCTTTTCCCCAAGAGTTCCTCAGCAGAGTGCCGTCCGGTTTAACGAAATATGCAGCTTTATTGTATCGCACATAACCTTGTCTCCCCGTTAATAAGGTGCCGCTTCCGTCAAAAAAATAGTAGTAGCCGTCAGAAAGCTGATGTACGCCGGTAATCTTTTTGCCGTCCTGCAGGTAGTAGGTATGGTCTTCGGACCATCCGTTTGTCTGCACCGGCGCAGCCGGTTCTGTCTCTGCCTCAGGAGTTCCTGTGGCCGAGGCTGCTATGGGTACAGCCAAGGTCAGGCTGAATGCCATACAGCACAGAGAAATCCATTTTTTGAAATTCATTTTATCCCCTCGCTTAATCATTAAAATGTGTACGTGTTCTCTTCTAATTTACTACAAATGCGGAGGGATTGCAAATTATTCAGTGAGGTTGTTTGTGTCAAGTGTTCGTTGGCACTTTTCTGATTTTCTTTATGAAACTAGTTTTACATAGCCTTTTTATCTCATGC
>NZ_CALPCM010000019.1:0-51668 GCF_943193015.1 Hominisplanchenecus murintestinalis | reverse complement strand
TGTCGATGACCTGCGGGCTGAAATTGAGAAGATACCTGCGCCGCCTCCTGTTTGTTGCTAACGTGTTGCTAACCGTTTGCATTTATCCAGATTTTTAGCCGCCTGTGCAAAACCGTCTGACACCCTGAAAACCCTGTATTTATGCGGATTGAGACCGTTTCCCCGCTTATTTCCTACATTCTTTGATGTTTCTCCGATTTAACCAGTCCATAACAAAGTCTCGCTGCCTTTGCCTGTATGCTTGGATATAATTCTTCTCCACCATAAGATTGAAAAGGACTTTCTAATGCAGATTCAAGCAGACCCATATCCCTAATCCCATCGCTTCCTCCGGTAGTCTCTATTAACTGAGTATGAAGCAATAGAATCTGTTCTTTTGTCAGCTTTATCATTTTGCAAGCACCTCATAAGATTCCTTATTCTTCTCAATTAATCGTTTCGATATACTCAATACATCTTCATTTGACGCAACAGCATCATGCTCAGCTTTACTGAAATCTATGACAAGGTATCTTGGTACATTATTTTTTAATATAACAGCTGTCCCATGCTCATCCACTAATCTTGCTACTTTTGAAAAATTCTGATTTGCTTCTGTAATAGAAACCATTGTATTTGTATTTATTGTCATCGTCCATACCTCCTGATAATTTTATTATATCCAATTTATAGGATGAATTCAACCTATTCCAACCCCAAAATACTCTTTAAGAAGTCTTTAATCCATGTCCTTTATCAAATCCATTTCCAATAATGTGCAATTCTGACATTTCAAACTTCCCTTCTGATATCAAATATTTATATAATATTGCCGATATACATTACATCCCTTTTCTATTCCATACTGTCCTTCTATTTCATATTCATCTGCTTCATCATGATAGGACAATATTTTATTTCCAAGCATCGTCTCAACATAAACCCATAAATCATCAAATTTATTTCCTTGATACTCATTAATTACGCTAGCAATACTATCGGCAATATCAAATGCTGAACCTCCTACGCTCGCAGGAAAAATTTCACCTTCTAATTGTTCTTTGAGAGTCTTCACAAATTTCGTATTTTTTACAGCATTTCTGTATGTAAAATCAAACAGCGTCTGTCTGTCAAATTGTAACTTTGCATATTCCCATCTCCCAAATCTTCCCCAAAAAGGTAATAGTGAATAAAAATGAAGAATATTATAAAATTCTATCATAAAATTATGAAGCTGTTGAAATTCTTTTTCCAAAAGAAATGTGTTCTTATCAATAAAAAAATGCATCTCACAATTTCTCAGCCTATTTAGCAGTGATAAAGCACTTTTTACAGATGTGTCACCATTTTGGTCATAGTATTCTGAAAATAACTCATTTGTTATATCAACGATTTTATTAAATTCTATCGAAAAAAATTTCTTCATTGTCTGCTCATCCAAACTACTGAAATAAGCATTTAAATCTTTGGAATTATAAAAATCTCTTGCTGGCTGCCCATCCGGATTGCATCCCTTTTTCAATTGTGTTACCCGATAATCTGTATTATTTAACATTAACTGTTTTACAAATAATTCCACAGCATTATGAAGCACAGACACAAAGTGCTTACGATATTCCAAGGTTACCTTTCCCTCTAAAATATAATCACAATATCTAACTGCCATTGCCCATGCTTCAAGCGCATTATTCTGTAATATTTGATTTTTTATATAAGCCATTTATTCACATTCCCTATTTTGTAATAAATATAATCTAACATCTCGTTCCCCATGCTCATACCGTTCTAAACGATTCCAATATACAATCTTACGGATTGTTCTTTCTGTCACTCTATATCCTGCTTTTTTTATGATATCAGAAACCCTTTGTTTCATTTCCCGTCCTCTTTCCAAAGCATCCAAGACTATCTTCTCTAAATATTCCGGCTTTCGTTTATCCCCAAGATCTGAAAACAAAGCATTTGCCGCAACTAAAGCAGTTCTCATATATTGCGCATTATCTTTGAATAAATCACTATCTATATAAAACCCTTTACTCTCTATAAACTGGCTGCAAAATGTAATTACCGTGCGCGTATTACCTTCTCGATAAGGATGCACTTTCCAAAGTTCAGCTAAATATTTTGAAAATATTTCTGCCACTTCTTCAATAGATACCTTTTCCCAAGCGTAATGGTTCATTTTATCTAAGACATATGTTGCGTCCTTTTCAATATCAAAACAATCAGAATACTCTATTGAAATACCTCCTAAAGCCGGCTCTGATTTTTCAATGTTTATAATTCTAATTTTTCCTGCCCATTCGTATATATCCTGAAAAATATAATGATGCATATCACAAAATGCTACAAAATCAAAACGGCTGACGGATTCTCCTATTACAAGTTCCGCAAGCCGTATACTCGTATATTCTGCCTCCATACACGACAACATTTCTCTGTCCCGTATATCAGCAAGATTCTTTAGAATATCTGTATGTGGATATAAATATGGATCATTCATAATATTTTTATCTATTCTTTCATCTTATATTTTTTGTCTAAAACCTTACGCATATCCTCCGTGGTCATTTCTCCACGACTTTCTTTTTCAATTAATTTTTTAAATTCTGGAGATGGTTCTAATCCATCTACTTTAATCATACCTAATGCATAATCCCATTTCTTATCTGTACTGACTAGCATAAAATCAACTCCCAATTTCTGTTTTTATTTATTTTACCACATTCTATAGACAATATCCATTATAACTTTTATACATACCGCATAATAAAAACCCCTGCAAGCAGCGCACCAACGCCACTTACAAGGGTTCTCATTCCTATCTCTATTCGCCTGTTTTCGACAAATTTCTACTGATTCATCTGTTTTGCAACTTCCTCCGCAAAGTTCTCTTCCTTCTTCTCAAGACCTTCTCCTGTCTCGAAACGAACGAATCCTTTTACCGTAATCTTTGCGCCGTTTGCTTTCGCTACTTCTTCTACATATTTCTCAACAGACTGCTTTCCGTCCTCTGACTTTACGTATACCTGGTCAAGCAGGCAGATTTCTTTCATCTCTTTATTAATACGGCCGTTAATCATACCTGCGATAACCTTCTCCGGCTTCTGGGACTCTTTCGGGTCGTTCATAATCTGTGCCATGAGGATTTCTTTCTCATGCGCAATGAACTCTTCGCTGATTTCGCTCCTGTTGGTGTACTGCGGCTTCAGGGCTGCTACCTGCATTGCCACGTTCTTTGCCATCTCTTTTACAGCGTCATTTACAACATCTGTCTCTACGTCAACCAGAACGCCGATCTTTCCGCCCATGTGTGTATAGGAAGCTACAAAACCGTTCTCCTCTTTCACCTGAGCGAAACGGCGGATATTCATGTTCTCGCCGATAACTGCGATCTGATGCGCCAGTTCTTCTGCTACGGTAGCAGACTCGCTGTAAGTCCACTCTTCATTCAGGAAACTTTCTACATCAGCAGCCTCTGTCGCCAGAGCCTGTGCTGCTACCTGGGATACATAATTCTGGAACTTCTCATTCTTTGCCACGAAGTCTGTCTCAGCATTTACTTCTACAGCGACAGCTTTCTTCTCATCCTCGGAAACTTTCAGCATTACGATACCTTCTGCTGCAATTCTTCCGGCCTTTTTCTGAGCAGTAGCAAGTCCTTTTTCTCTCAGGAACTCAACTGCTTTATCCATATCGCCGTCTGTAGCCGTAAGCGCTTTCTTACAGTCCATCATTCCGGCGCCTGTCATTTCACGTAACTCTTTTACCATCTTAGCTGAAATAGCCATTTCAAATTTCCTCCGTTATCTATTTACTATGTCAGGAATTACTCCTCTGCTGCAGCTTCTTCTACAAACTCTGCCTCTGACACTTCACCTTCAGTCCCCTGGTTTGCCTCGATAACAGCATCTGCCATCTTGGAAACAATTAATTTTACGGCTCTGATTGCGTCGTCATTTCCCGGGATTACATAATCCAGCTCTTCCGGGTCGCAGTTTGTATCACAGATGCCAATCAACGGAATTCCCAGAGTATGTGCCTCCTGTACGCAGATTCTTTCTTTCTTCGGATCTACTACAAAAATAGCATCCGGAAGCTTCTTCATTTCTTTAATGCCGCCGAGGTTTCTCTGCAGCTTGTCCATTTCTTTCTTTAATGCAATAACCTCTTTCTTCGGAAGTACTTCAAAAGTACCGTCTTCCTGCATTGCTTCAATATCTTTTAAACGTCTTACACGGCTCTGGATGGTCTTGAAGTTGGTCAGCATACCGCCTAACCATCTCTCATTTACATAGAACATGTCACAGCGCTCTGCCTCTGCTTTCACAGCGTCCTGCGCCTGTTTCTTGGTTCCTACAAAAAGAATGGTACCTCCCTCTGCTACAATATCAGAAACTGCCTTATAAGCAGTGTCTACCATTCCTACAGACTTCTGCAGGTCGATGATATAGATTCCGTTTCTTTCCGTGTAGATATACGGAGCCATTTTAGGGTTCCATCTTCTTGTCTGATGTCCAAAATGAACACCTGCCTCCAGTAACTGCTTCATTGAAATTACACTCATGATTCTTCTCCTTTTTGGTTGTTCTTCCGCAGACGTCCGCTCCCGTGGAAAACCATATATACGGCACCATCCCCGGAATCTGCCCTACGTGATTAATTTTCGCCGTTGGTAGTATATCACAGCAACCCCGTAAGCGCAAGGACTTTTTCACACACATCCTACCCTCTCCCCAAGTTTCACTTTCGTCTCTATCCCTTTCCCGGAATTCTCCAGGATATCCTTATCCGGCCGAACCTTCCCTTCCTGCGTCAGCAGGATTACTGTAGAACCTCCGAACGCAAAGTTTCCTTTCTCCTGTCCTCTCCGCACGGTTCCGCTAACTGTACGGTTCTCGATTTTCCCTACCAAAAGCGCCCCCACCTCCATCTGGAGGATTGTACCAAAGTGCTCTGACTGCAGCAGGGAATATTCCCTGGTATTTTCCACGTAAATCGGATACCTGTCATTTGCCGCCGGGTTCACGGTATGAAATACACCGGGAATACAGATACCGGGAGATACCCTGCCCCCATCTACATAAATATAACGGTGATAATCCTCCACACACAGACGGAACACCCAGGCATAGCCGCCGCTGTATTTCCCCGCCAGCTTCCGGCTTCTCAGAAGCTGCTCTGTTGTATATTTCGTATTTTTAATAGAAAACTCCTGTTCCCTGCTGATTCTATAAACACTCAGGCGGCTGTCACAGGGGCTCACAAAAACCTGAGGAGCATGTTCAATCTCACGTACTCCCGAAAGCATCCTCCGTTTGAAAAATGCGTTATAGGAACTATATTCCTTCTGTTCAAATTCCTTCATATCTATAGAATGATTCCTGATAAATGCCGGAATCATAAGCCTCGACAGCCTGGAATCCAAGAATCTTCCTCCCGCTCTCGAAAACACCGGAGAAACCAGCGGCCTTAAGAGAACTCTTCCCGCCACATGGCCATACATCCACTCTAAAAACCGATCCTGTAAAGAGTTCTCTTCCACTATCCGCCCCCCGCGGTCTGCTAAAAAATGCATTTCCTCTCTCCTATCTGCTATTTACCGACGCCCGGCCAAACATTCTTAACAGAAATACCTATTTTAAAGAATGCAGGAACATCCACCAGCCCCGCCACACAAAAACAATCACTGCCACTGCTGCTGCAACTACTCCCACCAGTAAAAACAGTTCCTTTGTTGAAAGTTTCCTCAGTCTAAAATTGGTGACAAACAAAATCCCTACCGCCGCAACAACTACATGCAGCGCTGCTAAAAACAGCTCATGGCTGGGAAACAACGGGGAAAACACAAACAAAATCGGCAAAGCAATTGCCATAGATGTAATCGGCAATCCCTGATAATACTTCCTTGCCTCATCCGTTTCATTCTGGCGTTTCGCTTCCATGACATTAAAATATCCCAGGCGGATAACTCCCGCCAGTCCATACAGTACCAGAATCACCATACTGTACATATGGTTCATTCCTATTTTATAACAAATGATAATCGGAAAAATCCCAAAACACACCACATCACAGAGGGAATCTATCTGAATCCCGAAATTCTTCTCATCTTCTGTACGGTTCTTCTTCGTCCTGGCAATTTTTCCGTCAAACATATCGCACAGCCCGGATACCGCCAGACAGAAAATCGCCCATCTGAGATTCATCTCTGATGCACAGAACATCCCTATCACAGAACACGCAAGGCTGATATACGTCAAAACCACAGTATAATCATAAAATCCTATCATATGTAATCTCCCTCTTCTATCAAAACAACACTCCACCCAACAATCCGATAACACCGCTGCTTCCGGCTTCCTTCATAGTCAGCCGGACCGTTCATTCCACGCACTCCGCATCTGCGCCACTGCCGTAAACAAAGCGCTGATAAGAAGCTGGCTGTAATATCCCAGCCCTCTCGAAAGCACCATCGCAGGAAGCAGCACGCCCGGAAATACCGGAGCAAAAATTTTCAGAAACAAGGATTCACTAATCCCCATACCGCCCGGAAGCGGAAGCATATCCACTGAAACCGATATTACAGCCTGCAAAAGCACAACGTCCCACACAGATATCCCGGACATGCCAAATGCCTGATATACCATCCATGTTACCGCAAACAGCGCAATACGCTGAACAAAAGTAATTAAAATCACATGAACAATCACACGCTTATGCTCTTTCAAATATTCTGCCGTTTCCCGGTATACCTGCATGGACTCCTGAAGCTTGTTCCTCCGCTCTTCCCTGCGTTTCAGAAACCTCAGTTTTTCCAGCCAGTCCATACCCTTCAGCAGTATCTTTTTTGCCAGAACCGGGTGAAATACCAGAATGGTCATAAAACTCACACAAAAAACATTCAGCAGCACTCCCAGATAATAAATTGGGAGAATTCCCTCCAGATAACGGTGTACAAACCCTCTGGCAAACAGCAGAATCCCAAGCCCAATCACCACCAGTACCAGCTTATAGGTAATCGTTACCACCATCAGTATCACTGTAGAAACTGGTATCGGTATCTTCTCTTTTTTCATATAATAAATCTGCATCGGCTGTCCGCCGCTCGCTGACGGGGTGATACAGCTAAAAAAGAATCCTACTGAAGAAAACAAAAAACACACCCTCTTCTTTAGATATATCCCAAAGGAACGCATCATATACCAGATGATAACAGACTCTCCCCAAATAAAAATCAATACAAGCGCTACCCCCGGAACCAGCCAGCGGATATCTGCCCTTCGTATCGCCTCCATCATGGCGTCCAAATCTTCCCCATGAAAAACACCATAGAGCGTAAGCCCGAAAACTGCCAGAAGAAAAACCGTATTTCCTACTATTTTCTTTTTTGCCCGCATCCTACTCCTCCTTATGAAAAATCTTCCCATTCACTTTATCCAGAAGTTTTTCATATTTTCGCCAGACAACTTCCCGCTTCCCTATTACGAAGCACAGCTCTGCGAGGGCAACTCCCCCAAACACATCCACAAGGACATGCTGCTTTGTCGTTAACGTAGAAATACAGACCAAAACCGCCATCACACAAGAAGCGCCCCTATACCACGCCAGAATCTCCTTCTTTCCCCGTATGCCTATATAACAAAACCAGCTCACCAGACAGTGGATAGACGGAAACAGGTTATCGGCCGCATCTACGGAATACACGAACCCCATCAGCCAATTCCACAGTCCATCCTGCGCCAGCTCCGGACGGATATTTGTTGTGGGGAACACCAGAAAAAATACCAGGCATACCATCCTTGACAGGAAATCCGCTGTAAAAAACTGACAGACCTCCTTTTTTCCCTGACGGGCAATCAATACATAATTTACCGCCCAAAACAAATAACATCCCAGATAAATCAGCACTGACGGCGGCCAGAACGGAACCAAACGGTCAAGCGGACTCTCAATATTATAGTGATGCCATTCCCCGGCAATCATTCTGGAGCCGCCATAAACCGCCGTATTTACAGTCACCGCCATGATAAGCGGAAATATGCCATATACCGGAACCAGGCCAGACAATCTCTTTCTTATTCTCCCCATTTCTCTGCCTCATACTTATCATGATTTCT
Source organism: Hominisplanchenecus murintestinalis (assembly GCF_943193015.1). Lineage (NCBI taxonomy): Bacteria > Bacillati > Bacillota > Clostridia > Lachnospirales > Lachnospiraceae > Hominisplanchenecus > Hominisplanchenecus murintestinalis. Next base: position 43,569 of record NZ_CALPCM010000019.1, on the reverse strand, counting down.
GGCAACGCTTCCATAATATATCATCAGCTCCTCCAAACCGGAATGCTGGCAAATATTACTTTAAGCCGTCGCCATTCCTAAGTATAACAGGGTTTTTAAGAATACTCAATATAAGCGGCACAACTTTACTAAATCTTTAAAAAATCGCAAAAAAATATTAAGTATCCTTACATACATATCTGCTGCCTGTATAAATAGCATAAGCCGCAGCCTTTCCACAAGGCTGCGGCTCTCATCCGCTATAACTCTACCATCGTAACATCAATATCCATGCTTTCATTTCCCGGCTGCACCGGTGGCTGAGATGCGGCCTGTATAACAGGCTGCGGCACGGATGCCGGCGGCTCCGGCCGTAACGGTTCCTCCAACGCGGAAACAGGCTCTGGCTGTACCGCCGCCTCCGATCTGGAAGCTGCTTCCAGCTGTGGCTCTGCTTTCGGCTGAGACTCCGGCGGCGTTTCAGCCCCGGACTCTGTCCTTGGCCGGGATGCCGACCGGCGGGATGTACGCTTATCCACAGGCTCCGGCTCCGTAATCGGACGGTTTGGCGGCACATCCTCCGGCATCATGCCCTGATATCCGCCTATACCCATCCGTGTCCCAAAAGTTTCTTCCACTGCTGCTCCGTTCTGCTGAGCCTGGGTATATTCCGTCGCCTGTTCAGCCTCTTCAGGCTTTGCATCCCCCTGCTGCGCAGGCGCATAGTAGTTATCCGTTACCATCATCTGCTCTTTACGCGCAAATTCATTTGTATAATATGCAAGCTGGTTTTTCACGTCTTTCAAATCATCTTTCAAATCACGGTTTCTCAAAATCAGATTAATGATAAACACCAGCAAAATAACGGAAAGAATAATCAACCCGTATACAATTTTCATCATCAAGTCTGAATCCGATTTTAACTTCGTCATATGCCCCTGAAACGCATTAGACGGCGCAGCCGTCTCCGTTTCTGACTCTGTCTGAAGCTCCGTCTGCGCTGAAGCAGCCGGGGGTTCCGTAACCGCTTCCTGCGCCTCTGTTTCAGGCGCTTCCGTCTGAGTTTCTTCCCCGCCTGCTCCCGACTCCGTCACATGGAGCGTATACGTTACCGGAATGCCGCTCTGAGATGACACGGTAATCAGCACTGTAGCTTTTCCCCCCTCCAGTACTGTTCCTGTGATAGAATCAATCGTCGCGGCCGGGTTCGATGTGGAAGGCTCCAGATAAAGCTCCGCCGTTCCCGGATCCACCGTAACGTCATATTCTAAAATATTGTACTCAAAGTCCCTTGACAATGTCCCGTTATGGATATTCAGGGCAGACAGGGAGTTATCGTCTGAAGAAGCCAGAACTGACATACTAAGACAGAAAAATATCAGCAGCGCCAATACTGCTCCGGCTCTCCGGAAGTTCTTTCTCGCTTTCATAACGCACCTCTCTTTATTCTGCCTCGTCAATCGCTTTACCAATATCCGAGCGGTAATATTTATTATCAAATTCCACCAGCCGGATTGCCTCATAAGCATTTGCCCTGGCATCCTTCAAATCTTTCCCCTTCGCTGTAACGCCCAGCACACGGCCGCCATTTGTTACAATTCCTTCTTCTGCTTTCTTTGTTCCTGCATGGAACACATAGTATCCTTCTCTGTCTTTGAAATTTTCCAGTCCTTTTATCGCAAAGCCTTTCTCGTATTTCACCGGATACCCTTCTGAAGCCAGTACAACGCAAACTGCTGCATTATCTTCAAACTGCAAATCAACCTGATCCAGCGTCCCGTCAATACATGCTTCAAACACTTCAATGATATCATTTTTCATCCTTGGAAGGACAACCTGCGCCTCCGGGTCGCCAAAACGCGCATTATATTCCAGAACCCTTGGCCCATCTTCCGTGAGCATCAATCCGAAGAAAATGATTCCTTTGAACTCTCTCCCCTCTGCTGCCATCGCATCTACCGTTGCCTGGTAAATATACTTCCTGCAGAACTCATCCACTTCCTCCGTATAAAAAGGACTTGGAGAAAAAGTTCCCATACCGCCTGTATTCAGTCCGGTATCCCCGTCTCCTGCACGTTTATGATCCTGCGCGCTGGTCATAGTCTTAATCGTCTTTCCATCTACATAAGAAAGTACCGAAACTTCCCTGCCCGTCATAAATTCTTCAATAACCATACGGTTTCCGGCAGTCCCGAATTTCTTGTCTGTCATAATTGTACGGACGCCGTCTCTTGCTTCATCCAGAGTATTGCAGATAAGCACGCCTTTCCCCAGCGCCAGACCATCCGCTTTCAGTACAATCGGAAATTTCGCCGTTTCCAGATAGGCAAGCGCCTCCTCTGCGTTATCGAAATTTTCATATGCCGCCGTTGGAATACCGTATTTCTTCATCAAATCTTTCGAAAATGCTTTGGAGCCTTCCAGAACCGCCGCGTTTTTCCGGGGACCGAACACCCGCAGCCCTTCGGCTTCAAAGACATCTACAATTCCTCCAACCAGGGGATCGTCCATCCCAATTACCGTTAAATCAATTTCTTTTTCCTTTGCAAACGCCGCCAGCTTCTCAAACTCCATAGCGCCGATATTTACGCACTCCGCATATTCTTCAATCCCCGCATTGCCCGGCGCGCAGTAAATTTTGTCGACTTTACTGCTCTGCGCCGTTTTCCACGCGATTGCATGTTCTCTTCCGCCGCTTCCTACGATTAATACTTTCATCTTTTCTTATGCCCCCTCAATCACTACATGATTCCGCTCATCTACACGCACCCTGCCGTTTGCTATCAAATGAATCGCCTCCGGCAGAATTTTCCACTCTGCTTCTTCCATCACACGCTGCTGCAGTACCTTCGGAGTATCACCCTGGCGCACTTCCACAGCTTTCTGCAAAATAATCGGCCCCGTATCCGTCCCGGCATCTACAAAATGTACCGTTGCTCCCGTAACCTTTGCCCCGCGCTCCAACACGCCCTCGTGAACCTTCAGCCCATAATATCCTGTCCCGCAGAAAGACGGAATCAGCGCCGGATGAATATTAATAATCCTGTTTGGATATGCCTTTACCATAATTTCGGGAATCACCACCAGACAGCCTGCCAGTACTACAAGATCCGGCTTATAAGAATTCAGTTTTTCCAAAAAAGCTTCATTAAATGCATCCCTGCTCTCATAATCTTTTGGTGAGACGCAAACCGCATCAATACCGCCCTGCTTCGCGCGCTCCAGCGCATATGCATTTTTATTATTGCTGATAACTACGGAAATCTCGGCGTTCGTAATCCTGCCGTCCCTGATGCTGTCCATAATTGCCTGGAGATTCGTCCCCCCGCCTGAGACAAGTACTGCCAGCCTTAACATAAAGTAACTCCTTTTTCCCCAGCCTCAACCTGGCCAATCACATAAGGCGTCTCCCCGGCTGCCTTGATAGCTGCCATAGCCTTATCTACATCTGCCGCATCCAGCGCCAGCACCATGCCAATGCCCATATTGTAGGTATTGTACATCATCTCTTCCGCCACGTCGCCCTCCCGCGCCATCATACGGAAAATTGCAGGAACTTCGTAACTATCCTTTTTAATCACGGCACGCACATTATCAGGGAGCATCCTTGGAATATTTTCATAGAAACCGCCGCCTGTCACATGGCTGCACCCCTTGATACGGACGCCAGCCTCTTTTACATTCCTCAATGCTTTCACATAAATCTTTGTAGGCGCCAAAAGAGCCTCTCCCAGCGTTTTCCCAAGCTCCTCATGATAAGTATTCAAAGTCCCGGCGTCCATCTGAAAAATTTTCCGAACCAGCGAAAATCCATTGCTGTGAACTCCTGAGGACGCAATGCCCACCAGAGTATCTCCCGGCTTGATATCTTTTCCGGTAATCAGATCTTTTTCATCCACAACGCCCACGGCAAACCCTGCTAAATCATACTCATCTTCCGGATAGAAGCCCGGCATCTCCGCCGTCTCGCCGCCAATCAACGCCGCATTAGACTGGGCGCACCCGTCAGCCACACCGCTTACAATCGTCGCAATCTTCTCCGGCACATTTTTCCCACATGCAATATAGTCCAGGAAAAATAAAGGTTCTCCTCCCGCACATGCGATATCATTTACGCACATAGCCACGCAGTCAATCCCCACGGTATCATGCCTGTCCATGATAAATGCCAGTTTCAGCTTCGTCCCCACACCGTCCGTACCGGATACCAGCGTGGGTTTCTCCATGTTTTTAAATGCTTCCATAGAAAATGCACCGGAAAATCCTCCAATATTTGTCAGTACTTCCGGCCTCATCGTCTTTTTGATATGTTCCTTCATCAGCTCCACTGACTTGTAACCCGCTTCAATATCTACTCCTGCGTTCTTATAATCCATAATTTTCTCCTTTTTCCACTGCTTATATGCCTACTTCTGCTTTAAATATTCCTTATGTCCCAATTTCTGAAGCTTCTCATCCTTTGCCACTACCTGATTTTTCAAATCCGCAGAATACTTTTTCAGCCTTTCCAGCAGCTCCCCATCCGAAACCGCCAGAATCTTTGCCGCTAAAATTCCCGCATTTGCCCCGCCATTAATGGCCACGGTAGCCACTGGGATTCCCGACGGCATCTGCACGATAGAGTAAAGAGAATCCCTGCCTCCCAGCGAAGTAGTATGCATCGGGATACCAATGACAGGCATCGGAAAAATCGCCGCGCACATGCCCGGAAGATGTGCCGCCATCCCCGCGCCCGCGATGATTACCTTAAATCCTTTCTCTTCCGCAGTTTTTGCATATTCAAAAAATACATCCGGCTCCCGGTGTGCGGAAATAATCGTCATCTCATAGTCCACACCCAGCTGCTCCAAAATATCTGCTGCTTTCGCCATAACCGGCATATCTGAATCACTGCCCATTACAATCCCAACTTTTGTCATGGTATATTCTCCTTCTTTTATAAATAATTGTAAAAACAAACTTCTTTCCTAATTTTCTATTCTACTAATTTCGCCGGAAAATGTCAACGAAAAGAGATACCGCCTTCCCCGGCTTCCGTTTATTCTCTCTTCAGTTTCGCAAACGCGGCAAACATCTTCTTTACTCCCGCCCGGTCGAAATTCACGGTCACTTCGTAGTCTTTTCCTCCCTCTACAATATTTTCAACCGTTCCCGCTCCAAACTTTATATGTTTTACCCTGTCGCCCACTCCATACTCCAGCTTATCTGCTTTCGTAACCTTATATTGTTTCGGCTCAAATGCCTTCGCCTGAAATGCCTGTTTCGCCTGGATATACGCCGTCTGCTTCGGCAGTTCCTGCACCTTAGGCTTTATCATACTTCCCACCTGCACCAGCTCACGGGGAATTTCCTGGATAAATCGGGATACCTTATTGTACTGTGTCTCTCCCCGGATCATCCTCGACCGGGCGCTGGTAATCGTAAGCTGCCGCATCGCCCTGGTAATCCCCACATAACAGAGCCGCCGCTCCTCTTCAAGATCTGTGGGGTCTTCCGAAACAATGGTCATATAACTCGGAAAGATCCCGTCTTCCATCCCCGCCAGGTATACATTCGGGAATTCCAGCCCCTTCGCGCTGTGAAGCGTCATCAGCACGACCCTGTCATTATTCTCCTCCAGGTTATCGATGTCAGCCACCAGGGCCACTTCCTCCAGAAATCCGCTGAGCGTGGGATTTTCCGCTTCTTCATCATAGGACGCCGCTTTCGAAATCAATTCGTCAATATTTTCAATTCTCGCACGGGATTCTTCGGTATTTTCATCCTCCAGCTCTTTCACATAATCTGTTCTGTCAATGACCTCCTTCAAAAGCTCTGCCACTGAAAAATATTCCTGCTGCGCGCGCAGCGTCTGAATCAGGGTCACAAAAGGCTTCAGCTTTGCCACGCTCCTTCCCAGCGCCGGAATTTCTTCTGCGGCACGGAGCGCGTTGTAAAAGCTGATTTCGTTCTCTACTGCAAAGTCCTGTACCTTTGCCAGCGTGGCAGCGCCGATTCCCCTGCGCGGCACATTGATAATCCTGCGTACCGCCAAATCATCCCTCGCATTGTCTACCGTTTTTAAATAAGAAAGCAAATCTTTGATTTCCTTTCTGGCATAGAAATTCACGCCGCCAATAATCCGGTAAGGAATATTGGCCAGCAGAAATTTTTCTTCCAGTAAACGTGACTGGGCATTCGTACGGTAGAGGATGGCACAGTCGCTGTAGTTTCCGTCTCCAGCCGCCACCCTTTTCGCCAAATCTTCTGCAATATACTCCGCTTCCTCATACGCAGTCATAAAATTCTGGAATATAATAGGCGCGCCGCCGTCATTCGCCGTCCACAGAGTCTTGTTCTTTCTTTCCAGATTATTCCTAATCACATGATTCGCCGCATCCAGAATCGTTTTTGTCGAGCGGTAGTTCTGTTCGAGTTTAACCACACGGGCGCTCGGAAATACATCCTCAAAATTCAGGATATTTCTGATATTCGCTCCCCGGAATTTATAAATGGACTGGTCATCATCCCCCACCACACACAGATTTTGATATTTAGACGCCAGCAGGCTGATAAGCTTAAACTGCGCTGTGTTCGTATCCTGGTATTCATCGACCATGATATATTTGAAGCGCTCCTGATATGCCTCCAGCACATCGGGATTCAGCTTGAACAATTCCACCGTTTTCATAATTAAGTCATCAAAGTCCAGGGCATTATTTGTCCGAAGCTGCCTCTGGTATTCCTTATACACCTCCGCAATCTTCCGTTTTGAAAAATCTCCCATCGTATTCATCTCATATTCCTGTGCGCCAATCAACTCATTTTTTGCCGAAGAGATGATACCGAGAAGAGTCTTTTCCTTCCACTGCTTCGTATCAATCTGGAGCCGCTTACAAATATCCTTCATCAGCGTTTTCTGGTCGTCGCTGTCATAAATAGTAAATTTGCTATCATATCCCAGCCGGTCGATATGCCTTCGCAGAATCCGCACACAGGCAGAATGAAACGTAGAAACCCACACGCTTTCCGCACCAAACGCCACCAGCCTGTCCACCCGTTCCCGCATCTCTCCCGCCGCTTTATTTGTAAACGTAATCGCCAGAATATTCCACGGATTCACACCTTTTTCTTCTATCAAATAGGCAATCCTGTGGGTCAATACACGAGTTTTTCCCGAGCCTGCCCCTGCCAGAATCAGAAGCGGCCCCTCGGTGTGGAACACCGCTTCCCTCTGCCTCTCGTTCATTGAATCATAAATACTCATAATTTAAAGCCCAGCCTTTCTTATGTATATTTTCTGATTATACTCTATTCCGGCTTTTTTGTCACCCTGAAAAGATGCAGGCTCATGGTATCAATAGCGATACTTTTTCCTTTTACCGACGATAAACATCAGCGTCACAAGCATAGCCATCCATTCAGCAGCAACAATAGAGAGCCAAATGCCGTCAATCCCAAAATACAATGGAAAAAGCAGCACAGCCGCCGCCTGAAAAACCAGCGTCCTGAGAAAAGAAATCACCGCTGAGGTAAGTCCATCATTCAACGCCGTAAAAAAAGACGAGCCAAAAATAGCAATTCCCGCAAAAAGGAAAGAAAAAGAATAAATTGTAAAAGCCCTCACTGTCAAATCTAAAAGATTCTGGTCATACCCCACAAAAATGCCGCCAAGAGGTTTTGCCAGCAATTCTGCCAGCATAAACATACCGCCAGAGCATATGACGATAAGCAGAAAACTCTTTTTCCGCAGGCTTTTCAGTTCTCTGTGGTTTCCCGCACCATAATGGTATCCTATAATGGGCGCAGTACCCGTGGAATATCCAATAAAAGCAGCAAGAAAAACGAAGTTTACATACATCAGGACGCCGTAAGCGGCAATACCGTCCTCTCCCGCATATCTGATAAGCTGGCTGTTGTAAAGCATACTGACAATTGACATAGATATATTGCTCATCAACTCAGAAGAACCATTTGTGCAGGCTCTCAGCAAAGCCCTTCCATCCATTTCCCATTTTCTCAGACGAAGAAGGCTTGTGTTTCTGCTCCCAAAATAAATCAGCGGAATCACGCCGCCCAGACACTGGCTCGCAGCAGTCGCCGCGGCTGCGCCCACCAGCCCCCACGGCAGGACTGCCACAAAAAGTGCGTCCAGCATCGTCCCCTCCGCCCCAAGAAACGCAGCGATAGGACGAATAAAAATGCTGCCCAAAACAGCAATCACAATCCCGCAGATAACCGTAACATATACAAACAAAGAAAAAAGTTTCTGTGCTTTCTCATGTCTGCCCTCGCCCATTGTCTTGGCGATAAGCGCGCCGCCGCCTGCACCAAACATAAAACCAACCGCACCCAATATCATCAGGAACGGCATAATGAAGTTTACTGCTGCAAAAGACGTTTTCCCTACAAAATTTGATACAAAAAATCCATCTACTACGCCATAAACAGATGTAAATATCATCATAACGATAGATGGCAGCGTAAACCGCAAAAGCCTTCTGCAGTTAAAATGATCCGAAAGCTGAATATTCATAGTTCCCTCCCAAGCTCATGAATTCCTTCTTTTAAAGCCGTCAAATACCGTTGTGTCAGTTCAAGATACAATTCCCGCTCCTGCGCTTTCCAGGAAGAGAATATATTATTTTCAATTTCAATCAGCCGGCAGACGGTATCTTTCACCGTCCGCTTTCCTTTTTCCGTAAGGCAGACTTTTTTCGTTCTGCCGCCCGCTGGTTCCAGAAATACAATCCCGTCGTTTTCCAATTTGCGGAGGGCAGAATTAATCGTCTGCTTGCTGATGCCAGACAAACGGGTAATATCTCCAAGCAGACAACTCCCGTCATGCTCACAGATCGTATAGAGAATAAACATTGCGCTGTCAGACAGGCCAAGCCTCCATGCCGCTTCATGGTATACTCCTTCTATTTCCGTATTTAGATGATTATACCTCTTCATTTCTTCCTTAATATTGTTTACCATATCAAACCTCCTCATGTACGAAATCATACTACGTCATTATAGTACGATTTCGTACATATGTCAATAGGACAGGCATCAACAAAAATTTCTATTTTTTGAATATAAAAAAGCGATAAAACTATGGCAGTCTTATCGCTCATGATTTGAATCAGCAACAGCCCTCTTGCCGAGCGCGTACCACCGTGCCGGCAGCAAACAGACTCAAAAAATATACAAAGCAGTAACCGTTCTGCCCTGCGGACCGATTACTGCTTTGTGCCATATAAAGACTGCCTGGATATTTTATGCAATATCTTTTCTGCTATATCTATAAAACGCCATTCCTATTCCGATAACCGTCAAAACCAGCCCCACAGACAGATACCCCCTGTTGATGCTGCCATTTGCAATGATATCAGCCCCTTCTGTATATCCGAAAGGCGTAATATACTTCAAAAACTCAGCGTTCTCTGTCAGATTTGAGATAATGTTCAGGAAATACAACAGCGCCGCTATCCCCAGGCCAATCCCCAGCCCCCCTCTGCTAATGAAAGCAGAAATACCAAAACAAATAGCCGCAACTTCAATCTGCAGGACAAAATATGCAAGAAATAAAAGTGCGAAAATCTTTGCCTCCGGCATCTCTCCCACAAAAAACGCCGATAACACTGCAACACCTATGACCACTACATTTAGCACGGCAATCTGCAAGAATACTGAACAAAGCTTCTGTACTACGATTTTTCCGCGGCTGACAGGATGCGTCAGCAAGAACTCCGCCGTATGTTCCTTTTCCTCCTTCGCCAGTGCAGAAATGCCCAAAAGAGCTGCAAAGAAGGCACCGCCAAGTCCGAGCACATTTCCACATTCAACACCAAAATAGCCAATGAATTCACCAAAGTTAATCTTATCCATCCCAAAAGCAGCTGAAAAGCTCCCCATATCGGCAAACATCCCGCTGATTTCGCTCATCTGCTTCTTCATTTCAGGATAAATCAAAACACAGACTCCCAGCATAAAAGCAATAATACCAGTCCATATAACCAGGGCATTCCTTCCCTGTCTTAACTCATGCTTCAATACCGCCATATCACTTTTCCCCCTCTCTATAGTAGTGCATGAAAATTTCTTCTAAATCCGGTTCAGTTATAGTAACATCCGTCAACGGAAGCGCCGCCAGGGCATTCAAAAGCACCTCAGGGCTGCCGCTGTACAGGAAATTCACCGCATCGCCGCCCTTCTTTACATCCCGGATACCCTCAAGCGCAGGCGGCGCGTCAACTCCCCTGAGCGTCACTCTCTTTGCACGGGTTTTGCCCAGATGCTCCATGCTGTCCACAACTAAAATCTCTCCCTCACGGATCACAGCAGCATGCCTGCAGTGCCGTTGTACTTCCGAAAGAACATGCGACGACAGGAAAATGGCAGCCCCTTGTGCATTGCGCTCTTCCAGGATAGCGTAAAATTCACGCTGCATCAGCGGGTCAAGGCCGCTGGTAGGCTCATCAAAAATACAAAGCTTCGGCTTGTGCTGCAGCGCGCAGACAATCGATACCTTTTTGCGGTTTCCCAGAGAAAGCGCGCCGATTTTCTTCCCTGTGTCCAGCTCCAGCCGTTCGCAGAGCCGCGCCGCTTCCACACTGCAGTCCCGCCCTCTAAGCTCCGCTGAAAATCTTATAACCTCCCGCACTTTCATAGCGGGATAAAAATTAGCTTCCGATGGCATATAGCCGATGTCTGACAAAATTTTATCCTTATGTCCACGGATATCCTGTCCGAAAATCTCCGCTGTTCCGCTGCTAGGTGAAATCAGCCCCAAAAGCGTGCGGATCGTTGTGCTTTTCCCCGCCCCATTCGGACCGATGAACCCGAAAAAATCCCCCTCCGGCACAGCCAGATTAATGTCCTTAATTCCCCTCGACTTTCCATAATATTTCGTCAAAGAAATTGTCCTAACCGCTTCCATATTCTTCTGCTTCTCCTCTCACAAATATCATTTTTCCCTGCCATGACGTTTCTCATAAATATAAGAATAAAACATTGGAGCCGCCGCTGCGGCGAACACAACCCCAAAGAAAAACCAAGGGTTATGCCACAGCGAAGTAACTATAATAACAATCCCGGCAATCACCATACACCAGCCGCCAAACCGGTTCGTATGTTTCCAGTTTTCCGAATCGTTCAGCGTCCAAGGCAGCTTAATGCCAAACGAATAGTTCTGCCCCGCTTTGGGAAGTATATTTCCCATCATAACAAAAAGAACGCCCAGAAACAAGCATACCAGAAACCCTACATCCATCTTCACATCCATAGCATTTCCATATATTACTGTACTTATCAGCAATGAAGTACACGGTAATATCCAAAAGAAAATCCCCAGCGGCTTTTTCCCGATATTTTTCTGTTTCGGATCCGCAGACATAACAACCAGGCAAAACAAATGCACCACTGCTATCATGGCAGGAATGCCCAATACAGCAAAAAGCTTGCTGCTCCACCCATTTGCCGCACTATCCACCCCAAAACTGGTGGCAATCGTATCGGGAAGCCTGTTCCACAATATGCATCCGACAAGTATCGGAATCAAAATTATCAATGTCGTAAGCAATATTTTCCATTTATTTTGTCTCAGCATGGCCATCCCCTCCTCTAAGTTCCGAAATCCAGAGCATAATTTCCTCAAGCACGGACGCATTCAAATCATAATATATAAACTTTCCCTCCCGCTGGTCTGTGATAAGATCAGCTTCTTTAAGCACCGACAAATGTCTGGAAACCGCGGCGCCGCTTACCGAAAAACGCTCTGCGATTTCCCCGGCGGACATCCTGCCCTTCTTTAACATATTCAATATCTCCCTCCGGCTAGGGTCCGCCAAAGCACGGAGAGTTTGCTGCATTCCCATGACATACGCCCCTTCATTTAACATTTAACTTAATTTTTAAATGTATTATAGACCTATACTGATATCCTGTCAAGAAAAAATGACTACTGCCCGCCAAAACGGAATTGAAAACTGAATAGTTACTGGTCTGCCAAGAATCAGAACTTGCGACTTTACATTAAAACTTTAGTGTGTTAAAATAGATAACATCCGCTGTAGAATTGCAGCGTCTATTCTTTTCGCATGTCGGTAATCGTTCCAGGCTGTCCGATATGCTATAGAACACGCACAATACGTATCTATGAAGGGAAAAATCATGAGTAAGAAAATTAGGACTGAATCCGTTGATCATTTATTTGAAGCAATTTTAAATTTACAGAATAAAGAAGAATGCTATTTATTTTTCGAGGATGTATGTACAGTGAATGAACTGCTCTCTCTTTCGCAGCGCTTTGAAGTGGCAAAAATGCTGCGTGAAAAGAAAACTTATCTGGAAATCGCCGAAAAAACAGGGGCGTCCACTGCAACGATCAGCCGTGTAAACCGTTCGCTAAACTATGGAAACGACGGATATGAGATGGTCTTTAACCGTATGGAGGCATCCAAATAGACCCGATTGGAGACAGGATTATAAAGAGGGTGTCGCAAAATCATCAAAACAGATGATGGAGTGATACCCTCTTTCTATGTGTAAGGACGATAGAAATCTCCGGATGAATACGGATTTTCATCCAATGCCGAATAGTTTATCTGAACCTTATCGCACTCCAAATCGATACAGAAAACGTTTTCCGAGCAGCCGGAGCAGCTTATCTGCCAGCAATCCGATGATTCCCAGTGTAAATATCCCCGTAAAAATCCAGTCTGTCCTATAATACAGGCGCGATGTATAGATCAGATAGCCGATTCCTTCCGATGCCGCCAGCATTTCTGCGGCCACGATACAGATAATAGCTCCGCTGAGTCCCAGGCGCACTCCTGTAAATATATTCGGCACAGCAGACGGTACGATCACCGTAAAGAACACTTTACTCCGTCCTGCTCCCATAGACTGTGCTGCTTCGATCAGGGAATAATCCACACTCTTCACTCCGGCAATCGTATTGACCATAACCGGAAATATCACCGCATAAAAGATCAGGGAGACTTTGGAGGATTCCCCTACGCCGAACCACAGCAGAAACAGGGTGATAAAGCCAATTGCCGGTATAAAACGAAAGAAATTTAGAAACGGCTCCAGTACATAGCCTGCCGGTTTAAAATACCCCACACAGAGTCCCGCAGGTACCGCAAACAGAAGCCCCAGAATCCAGCCCTTCAGCACACGGATCAGGCTGAACATAATGTCTTTTTCCAGTGTGCCATCCGAAATCAGGCCAGCCATTCCTTTTAGAGTTACAAACGGTCCCGGCAGGAAATCATCCGTATAAAACATTGCTCCGAAACTCCACACCGCAAGCAGTAACAGCCATGTGATAAGTCCGCTTTTCAAAATTATTGTAATCAGTTTGTGTTCTTCTTTCATGATTTTCCTCAACATTCATTTTTATTGTATATGCATTCTATGTCTGGCATATTTTGTTTCTTTCACAATCAGATATAGTAAATATTTTCATTCTTCAGACCCAAATTCACCAGATTGTAAGCCTGTTTCGAATCAAAGGCAAACAGCCTTGAAACCATGACCTTCACAGCATCTCCTTTTTTCATATTTCCCTCATCAATCTGCTGTTCTGCCTTCAGTTCAATATCCCCGATCTGAACTGTCAGTTCTGTATATCTTCCCCTAAATTCCTTATGCCGTATTACACCGTTCATATAGATACTTGGAAACTCTGGTTCCTGGCCAGCCGCAATCACCTTCACGAATTCCGGCCGGATTGCTGCACTGGGAGCGCCTTCTTGACGCTGGAAACCACGCAGTTTTTCGTAAGCATAATCATCCAGGATCACCGATTCTCCGATAAACTGTGCCACAAAGGACGTCTGCGGATTTTTATAAATATCAATCGGTGTACCGACCTGTTCCACGCACCCTTCATTGGTGATAATCAGCTCATCTGCAACTTCGACCGCTTCCTCCTGGTCATGTGTAACAAATACACTGGTAATGCCTACCTGCTCTATCATGTCTTTCAGCCAGTGGCGAAGTTCCTTGCGCACCTTCGCATCGATAGCTGCAAAAGGCTCATCCAGCAGGAGCACCTGCGGTTCCGTCGCCAGTGCCCTGGCAAACGCCACTCTCTGCCGCTGCCCTCCCGAGAGCTGAGCAGGAAAACGGCTTCCAAGTCCCGGCAGCCCAACCAGTTCAAGCAGCTCACTGACTTTTGATTGAATCTCATGCTTGCTTTTTTTCCTGAGCTTCATACCATAAGCGATATTATCATGCACCGTTAGATAAGGGAATAGCGCATAATTCTGAAATACAAACCCGATTCCCCTGTCTTTCACTGATACACCATTCATCAGTTTTCCTCCAATATAAATATCTCCCTCATCCTGATGCTCCAGACCGGCAAGAATTCTGAGAATTGTCGTCTTACCGCTGCCGCTGGGACCAAGCAGGGCAGCCAGCTTGCCCCGCTCAATCCCAAATGATACATCATCCGATACTTTAAAATTTCCAAACGATTTGCTAATATGTTTCATCTCCAGATACATTATGATACCTCTCATTATCTATTTGATCGTAATCGAATCAGGATATACAGCTTTCAGCGCAGTAAAATCAGAAAATTTCAGAATATCATAATCCGAAAAACGTCTGTTTTCTACAGCCCATGTTTTAACATCGCTCAGATGATCCAGCGTATCCTGTGAAAAATCCGTCACAAGCAGTGTTGCCGCAAGATCGCTGTGGAACTGTTCCTGACTCGTCCCGGATGCCTTTTCAAAAATCTCCGCCGCCTTGTCTTCATTTGCATAAATCCAGTCTGCCGTTTCTTTCTGTGCTTTAATAAATTCTTCCGAAACTTCTTTATTCTGTTCCAGAAAATCACTGGTAGAGATATAATACGCATCGGTATACAGCCCCAAATCATCCAGTTTCAGCAGTGAATGGAAACCCGCATCCTCCAGTTTGGCTGCATTGGTACCACTTGCCCAGAACGCAGACGCCTCGCCGGAAATCATCAGCGCCACTGCTGAAGCCGCACTGTCCACGTTCAGAATGTTCTGAGCTTCCTCTTTGATTCCTGCTTTCTCATATGTTTTCGCTACCCAGTAGTCCCATACGGTTCCTGGCTGCGTTGCAAATCCTTTGCCTGCCAAATCATTTAAAGATTTGATATCGTCGCTGACGTACAGGCCGCCATTATTCGCACCCTTACTGGTACTCAGACGATCTACAATTCTTAGATTGGTGTTTTCCTGTGTGCTTCCAAGACGGTTGACACATGCATAATCTGCCAGATTGCCAAAATCCGCCTGCCCGGTCACTATAGCGTCTACCGTATTGATACCGGCCGCAAATTCCGTAATTTCCACATCAAGCCCGTGCTTTTCAAAAATGCCCGCTTCCTTGCCAATCACTGCATACCAGTGGGAAGCACCTCCTGTCATAATGGCAACCCGCACCTTTGTCAGCTTCTGGGCGTTTTCCTTTGTATTCGTGTCACTCGCTGTATTCGATGAACCAGCATTTCCACATGCCGCAACAGATGCTGCCAGTGCCAGTGCCGTAAGTATTGCAAATATTTTTTTCATAGACTTTCTCTCCTGTTCATATATTATGTGTTTTCTGATTTAATCACATTTTTTCGGTTTATTTTTTCCAGCTCACTCTTTTTAACGGATGCAACACAGAAATCAATCTGTACATCATCTTCATCTTCCTTGTCCTTGCTGCCTGTCATGGGGATTCTCTCCGGGTCAATACCTTCAATAACCGTTGTCTTTCCTTTCCCCTTGCCCACCGGCGCCCCCGGTACACGGAAGCTTTCCACATCAACAGGCTCAATGGATGTTTCCTGGGGTTTCTCCAGCTGAGGCACCCATTCATATGGGACGCGGTACGCACGATAAATCATATTGTTAGTGAATTTCCCCGCAATCTTATGAAAATAAGGATTGATATATTCCCAGACAATTTCATGTTCCGGCGTCACTTCCAGCAAATGCCCATCTGACCCTTCTGTAATCAGCGTGTTGCCATTTGGAAGTCTCTGGGCGGCGCTAATATAGGAACTGTAAAACTTCGATGCATCCGTGAAAAGCAAAAAGCCTGCTTCCAACGGTGTATACTGCCATACAATTTCCAGTGTAACCGGATTGAATTCCAGAACCCTGGTATAATCGCGCAGTGCATTGTTATTGCCAGTGGGAGAACCAGGGTTCGGATTGCCATATCCGCCGTAACCGCCATTATCAAATACAAGGAGATTTCCTTCCCCGGGAAGTCCTCTGGGAATCATATGTAAATGGTGCTGGCCGATAATCCAGCCCAGTTTTTTCGTCGCTTCATTCTCATTGTAATCAGGTCCGACGCGCCAAACGATTTTTCCTGTTTCTTTACTGATGATTGCCAGAATGTTGGAATTTCTGGCATCGAAAATAATGTTATCCGGATGGAAACGCCTGTCGCCTTCTTCATACCAGTGATTAGGACCCAGCGTGGAAATGCTATTGATATGCATCCAGTCGCCTCCGGCTTCTCCGTGAAGTCCGGGATTACGGAACAACACATTTTTTGCCGCCTCATCAAACCCCAGTTCATTAAAATGATCGCTGGCTCTCCAGCTCCAGAGGATATTCCCCTCCCAGTCTGTTTCAATAATCTTATCGTCAATCAGAAGCTTATCAGTAATCTCATGATTGTAAAGATTCTCATGTGTCAGAATCAGGGTTTTTCCGCCATCCACACACGGTTCTGCTCCCGGTGCGTAATAACCTGTAGAAGAACCTTCTCTTTGAAAATCGTGATGCTGCCTTGCCTGCCACTGTGGTTCTTTCCCCGGATCAGCTACCAGCTCTGTCCGATCAAATTTCCAGACAATATTGCCGTCCCAATCCACTTGAATCAAATCCAGCTGATCCTGGAATGCATATTTGCTGTTGCGCGTCCCGCTGGTGCCAAGTACATATCCACCTGGCAGCAGCTTATTGGGAAATCCTCCCAGCCCGGCCCAGCGCTGCACCTCATTCCCATCCATGTCAATCAGAAGCGCGCCGCGGCTCGATGGAAAGAGTGTATAACCATTCCATGCTTTTTCTTTGTCATATCTTAACGTACCTGTAGGAAATATCGTAGGGTAACCCATTTTTCATCCTCCTTCAATCATCTCTCCTTATGAATTGCCATATCACCGTTGTGCAGCATTCTAAAAACGCTTAATGATTCGGCCCTGCTAATTTTCTGATTTCCTCCTGCAGAATCAGTTTATGTGTAAAACCAGCCTTCCTGTTTCTAATCTGCCCTTCCTGGATAAAAAGCAGTGTGGGCAATGCCTGAATTTCAAGCCTCTTTACAAGTGCAGGTTCCGACTCAATATTGCATTTTGCGAATACAACTGTATCTGTCTGAGCCTTATCCAGTTGCTGAACCAGCTCCCTCAGTCCTGCTTCCGTCCGCTTACAATGCGGACAGGTCTGCGAATAAAACTCTATGACAGCCGTTCTCTTTTCCTTCAAGATTTCTTCATACCCTGTATTATTCAGTTCTTTTATCATGTTTTCGTTTATACTCCTGTTTTGTTTTTCATATTTATACACTTTTTCCTGCTAATCATCTATGGATTATATGTTTTACTTTTTCCATGGGATAAAAGTTTAACAAAATTCACAGGCTCTATTACATTCTCTATAAAAAACGCCTCCAATAACATTTTCCATGTCATTGAAAGCGAGTTACCATTCTCTTACTTATCCTTTATCAAAAACTCCCATGGACAGATACCGTTCTCCACTGTCCGGCAGCAATACTACAATCGTTTTTCCCTCATTCTCAGGCCTTTCAGCCAGCTTTTTCGCGGCATACAAGGCTGCCCCGGAGGACGCTCCGCACAAAGCGCCTTCTGCTTCCACCAGTTCCCTGCAAGTCATATATGCATCTTCATCGCTTACAGCTATAATCTCATCATAAACCTCTGTATCCAGAGTATCCGGAATAAATCCCGCGCCGATTCCCTGAATCTTATGCCCGCCAGGTATCCCATCTGATAAAACAGGCGAGCCGGCAGGTTCTACAGCGACAATTTTCACCGCCGGATTTTTTTCTTTCAGGTATTTCCCAATTCCTGTAATGGTTCCTCCGGTTCCCACTCCGGCAACAAAAATATCTACAGTTCCCTCTGTATCTTCCCAGATTTCAGGTCCCGTTGTTTCGTAATGAGCCTGAGGATTATAAGGATTCGTAAACTGGCTGGGAACAAATCCACCGATTTCTTCTGCCAGCTCATTTGCTTTTTTAATCGCACCCTTGGTTCCCTTTGAAGCAGGAGTCAGAACAAGTTCCGCACCGTATGCGGACAAAATCCTTCTTCTCTCCACACTCATCGTTTCCGTCATGGTAATGATCAGACGGTATCCGCGTGCTGCCGCTACACAGGCCAGGCCAATCCCTGTATTCCCGGAAGTCGGCTCGATAATCACATCTCCTCTATGCAGGATTCCTGCCTTCTCTGCTTCATCAATCATTCTTACCGCAATCCGGTCCTTTACAGAGCCTGCCGGATTCATATATTCCAGCTTCGCAAGAATCCTTGCCTTACATCCATTTGCAGCCCTATATTCCTGAAGCTCCAACAGTGGAGTAGCTCCCACCATATCCGTAATTTTCTGATAGATTTTTGCCATGATTTCTCTATTACCTTTCTCCAATCCACAATATGCCATCGGTATCTGGATCTAAATCTGAAATTCATATGCCTCCGGAATCCGGTACTGGGACGGTGTTACACCATACTTTGCCTTAAATCTTTTTAAAAAATATCCCATATCTTTATAGTCCAAAGCCCCTGCAATGTCAATTACTTTCATTTTCGTATGCTTCAGCAGATATGCTGCACGTTTCATTTTTACTGTATTGACATAATCAACAAAATTAACCCGAATCTGAGCGGCAAACACCGTACTGAGATAAGAACGGTTTATGTAGAGTTCTTCTGAAATTGTCTTCTGCTTTAAGTCCCCTTCTGGTCTGTTTAAAATATAGAGAAGAATGTCATCCAGCCCCTCTCCATGCGCCGGATACAACTCCGAAAATTCAAGAAAGAATGCATAGAAATCCTCTATACTTTTTTGTATGCTTTCCTCATAATCTGAAAAGCCTGCTTCCTGCGGCAAATAATCTTCTCGCAGAAAGTAAAAACCCAGCCACTCATAACGTTCAAAAAGCTCAGAGAGCACTCCGTCAATAATCCGTTTCAGGTAAGCAAACGCCTCTGACAGATTCATATATTCAGAAAGCGACGCATATAGCAGTTTATCCAGATAATCTTTTATCGCAGCATCTACATGTTCAAAATAGCTTAACAATTCTTCTTTCCTGCAGATTTCCGCCTCTATTTTCCCATGCTCGGCATTCTCTATTTTGCTGAACAGGGCAATAAACTGACTGATTTCAAAAGGGGGCACAAAATAATCATCCACCCCCAGCAGAAAGCTTTTTCTCACAGTCTTAAAATCCGCATTCTGACTGACTATAGCAACAGCCTTACAGAGCTTTTCTTTTTTTATCGTCCTCAAAAGAGTCAGCGCATGATTATCCGGCGCCGCTTCCAAAATAATCAGATGATATTTCTTCTCTTTTAAGTTTTGAATCAATTTCTCAAAATCACAAATAATTTCACAGATTTGAAAGCCGGTAGAATCTCCCCAGATACGAAGCCGCTTCAATTCCTGCATAATCAATCCGTTTTTTACTGCCAGCAATACTGTGTACACATTGATTACCTCGCATTTTATCTATTCAATATTTCCAGAGATTCTTTCTCAGTTTCCCCGTTCTCCACATGAAACGAGTTCAGTACCGCTTCCTTCTCCATAAGTGACAGAATCAGATAACTGGCTTTTGAGTCATAAGCAAGCCTTTTGTCTTCCTGGGATGGGCGCGAGGGAGATTCCGGATGTGAATGCCAGTTTCCAATCGGCTTCAGCCCCCTGGCTCTCATATCCTTCACCGCCTGAAGCTGCTCTTTTGGTTCCAGTGAAAAATGCTCATTAGAAGCATCGATGTTGGTCAAATAATACACTTTCTCAATGACCCTCTCATCCCCATAATCACTTCCTGCAATCAGTCCGCAGGCTTCCTGCGGCAGCTTTTCTCTGGCATAGGAGATCATTTCTTCCACATCCTGTTTTTTAATGATAACTTTCTTCATATTTCCACCCACTTTTCACTTTATATCTTATCTTCGCACACATTCAGTTCATAGTCAACAGGCTCCGTGATCGTAGGATGTTCTCCACATACAGCACATCTGCGTGTATCCCTGGGGAGTCCTACCTTACGAAACTCCATCGTCAGCGCATCATAAGTCAGCAGATATCCAGTAAGAAGCTCACCTTTTCCGATAATGTATTTAATCGCTTCCATGGCCTGAAGGCTGCCGATCACACCTCCCATTGCGCCAATCACACCTGCCTGTTTACAGGTGGGCACCGCATCCTTTGGCGGCGGCTCCTTAAATACGCAGCGGTAACAGGGGCCTTCTCCCGGCACATAAGTCATAAGCTGTCCCTTAAAACGAATGATGCCCGCATGGGAAAATGGTTTTTTCTCCAGGACACAGGCGTCATTAATCAGGAATTTTGCCGGAAAATTATCCGTTCCGTCAATGATAAAGTCATACTCCCGAATCAGTTCCCGGATATTGGCGGCATCCACAAACATATGATGGGTATTCACCTTCACATCCGGATTCATTCTTTCCATGCTTTCCCTGGCTGATTTTACCTTCGGCTTTCCCACGTCCTCTGTAGAATGGATGATCTGTCTCTGCAGATTGGAAAGATCCACATCATCGGCGTCTGCAATTCCTATCGTTCCAACGCCTGCTGCTGCCAGATACATAGCCGCAGGAGCGCCAAGACCGCCTGCACCTATGATCAGAACCTTTGCATTCAAAAGCTTTTTCTGCCCTTTTGCTCCCACTTCTTTCAGTATGATATGACGGGAGTAGCGTTCAATCTGTTCATCTGTCAATGTCATTTAGCATCCCCCTCCCATAAAATAAAGAAATTCCACATTGTCCCCATCCTTTAAAACTGTACCCGCTTTTTTATCCGCGTCAAGAAACTCATCATTCACAGAAACCGTTACATAATCCGGCATTTCCACGTTTTCAAGTTCTATCAGTTCCGGTAAGGTCAGTCCGTTTTTTACTTCTTTTTTGTTTCCAGAAACTGTAATATACATACTCTTACTCCTTTTTGCTATTCAGAAATGTCTCAAAACGCTCCCTTTGTTACATCAGAATGCTTTCAGCCAGTCTATGAATTCCTGAAGCCTTTGCACTCCTGTTTTTCGCTCCGCTTCCCGCCCGTTTATAAAAACAATCAATGTTGGCCTGGACAGAATCTCATATTTCTCCGTAAGCTCATTCTCATAATTTGTATTTACTTTATAAAAGTAAATGCTCTCCCCGAGAAGTTCTTCCGCCTGGCTGAGAACCGGCGCCAGTTTTTTACAGGCCATGCAGGAATCCGAATAAAAATCCACCAGCACAGGCAGGCCACTTTTCAATACTTTTTCTTCAAACTCTTCTCTTCCGATTCGCTCTGCCATTTATCCTTCCTCTACCTTTCGCACATACAGGGTATAGGTGCCGTCTTGATTATTGTGAAGTTTCAGGATTTTGTGCCCTTCTTCTTTCATGCTTCTGGGAACATTCTGAACCGGCTCACCGTCATTCATACGAATAGCCAGCACCTCCCCATCCTCCAGCTCATCGATACTTACCTTCGCCTTTACAAAAGTCATCGGACAAACCTGATCCGTAATATCCGCCTGTTCATTAAATTTAATCTCATCCATGATATGCCTCCGTAATTACTCTTCTAAATTCATCCTCACCGATTCTTTGCAGCATCAGGCGGAAACGTTCTCCCAGTCTGGCATTTTTCTCAAAAAATCCAATGGCCGCATCTGCCACCCGAAGCAAAGTGTCTTTATCTCTAATAATTGGCAGTAGTGTCTCACCCTGATAGATTTTATTCCCAAATAAACCGCCAAAAGAAACAAGATAGCCGCTTTCCCCTTCCCATGCATCCGTAGGGCAGGATTTCACGCATCGCCCGCAGTGATTGCATTTCCCCCTGTCGATTACCACTTTTCCGTCCTTCATTGACAGTGCGTTCTCCCGGCAGGCTTTCGCACAGACGCCGCATTGAATACACGCTTCTTCTTTGTAATTTACAACCATACCGCCTTTGATTCCCAGATCATTTTCCTCCGCTTTCAGACAGTTGTTCTGACATCCTGTCACACCGAATTTGAACTTGTGGGGCAGGTCCCTGCCAAAATAGTGCTCATCCAGTTCTTTCGCCAGTGCATAGGTGTCAATGCAGCCGCTGGGACAGACCGCAGCGCCCTGGCATGCCGTAACCGTCCGTACCCTTGGTCCGCAGACACCAGGCTTTACGCCGCCCTCTGCCAGCTTTTCCTTCACCTCTTCAATATCCCCAAACCGAATAAACGGAATCTCAATTCCCTGTCTGGAGGTCATATGTACATACCCTTTTCCATATTTGTCCGCCACCTCTGATACAGTCCGGATGTTTTCCGCAGTCAGATTTCCTCCTACAACCTGGAGACGAAGCGAAAAATATCCCTTCTGCTTCTGTCTCATAAATCCGCCCTTTTTTAATGCTGAATAGTCTGGTTTTTTTTCTGCCATTGCTCTTCTCCTTTACTGTTTTTCCATCATTTCTATCGCCTGGCGAAAATCCTCAATCAGATCTCCCAGATCTTCAATACCGACGCTGACCCGGATCAGATCATCATAAACCCCTGCTTCTTCCTTCTGCTTCTGCGTGCTATGCAGGCTGATGGTCGATGCCGGATGTATCACCAGTGTTTTGGTGTCTCCAATATTAGAAACCTTCAACGCAAGCTTCAGGTTATTAATCAATGAAAATGCCCTTTCCCTGCTTCCTGCACGCAGGGTAAAAATTCCCCCGTATCCGTTTTTCAGCTGTTTTTCAGCAATCTGGTGCCAGGGGCTGCTTTTCAGTCCTGGAAAATTCACCGCTGCTTCCGGATAGTGCTCCTGTATCCATGCTGCCAGCCCCAGTGCATTCTTACATTGGCGCTCCATACGAAGCCCCAGGGTTTCCAGCCCTATCAGGTTCAAAAAAGCATTCTGAGGCGAAAGACAGGCGCCAAAGTTCCGAAAAATAGTTGCCCGCATTCTGGAAATATATGCCATTGGGCCATACTTCAGATAGTCCCTGAGAAGCGGATATTTTTCCCTGGTCCATTTAAAACGCCCGCTGTCCGTCAGTATACCGCTGATGGCGCTGCCGTTTCCATTTATATATTTTGACGATGAATTTACCACAATATCCGCTCCCATATCCAACGGACGGATCAGATAAGAGGTCGCCGTCGTATTATCAACAATAAGCGGAATCCCATGGGCATGTGCCAGTTCTGCCAGCCTCTCAATATCTGTAACATCCAGTCCGGGATTTCCGATCGTCTCAGCAAAAATCAGCTTCGTATGTTCATTAATTGCCTGTTCAAACGCCCCCCAGTTATTATTTTCCACAAAGTTTGTCTGAATACCAAATGCCTCCAGATCCCGGAAAAGATCAATGGTTCCTCCGTAAAGGCTGGCGCTCGTTACAATTTCATCTCCAGATTGGAGGATATTTAAAAAAGCATTAGTTATAGCTGCCATCCCAGATGCACAGGCAACTGACGCCATGCCGCCCTCAAGCTTTGTGATTCTCATTTCAAATGCTGCTGTCGTTGGATTGGCTACCCTTGTATAACAATATCCCGGTGCTTTATTATCAAATATTCTTGCCAGCCCTTCCGCGCTTTTCTGTTCAAAAGCGCCGGACTGGTATACAGGCGGCAAGGTTGCGCCGTATTTTTCCAGTTCTTTATTTCCTGCATGAAGCACTGCCGTTTGAAACTTCATATCTTCACCTTTTTCTGCAAAATTTTAGATAATGTATCGCAGATGCCGCTGCATTTGCTCCATCAGAAACTGCAGTGATCACCTGCCGAAGCTTTTTGGTTCGTACATCCCCGGCTACAAACAATCCAGAGGATGAGGTAATCCCATCTTCTCCTGCGATTACATATCCATTTTCATCCCTTTGGACATATTTCTCTATCAAATCCGCCGCCGGGAGCGAGCCAATCGCGACAAACAGTCCGGTGACACTGATTTTCTTTCCATTGTCAAGAAGTATCTCCTCCAGTCTTTTCTGCCCTTTTATTTCCCGGACAGAAGTTTCTAAAATAAATTCTACATTCTCCTTTTTCTTCAAAATCTCAACCGCAGCCTCATTTCCCCTGAATTCTGCTCTTCTGTGGATCAAATATACCTTCCGGCATAGTTCAGAAAGATACATGGCATCGTCCAAGGCAGTATCTCCTCCTCCAATCACTGCGGTATCTTTTCCTTTATACAGAGAACCGTCACAGTACGCACAGTAGGACATTCCTTTACCCTGATACGTTTCTTCTCCGGATATTCCCAACTTTCTGGGAGAAGCTCCTGCTGCATAAATTAGCGTTTCCGCCTCAACAGTTTTTCCGGATGACAAAATAACATGCCAGGTATCTTTATGTATGATTTCTGTCACTTCGTCCTCCAGAATCGGGACATACTCTGACAACACATGCCGTCTGAATCTTTCTCCAAGCTCTTCACCTGAAAGCGGCTGAAACCCCAGATAATTCTCTACACAAATACTCTGTACAATCTGCCCTGTCCCTTCATATTCCTTTTCAATTACAATAACATTTTTTCCGGCTCTTTTTAGATATAATGCCGCATTTAATCCTGCCGGACCGCTTCCTATCACTACTGCCTCATACATTTTCTATCTTCTCCTGCAGACAAGCCATTTCGTTACGGTATTTTCAAATTATATCCGCAAATTCCTACCTTGCCCATAGGATTTTTGTTTCATATATTTCAAAACATATGGAATTTTGTTAGTAATTTAATTTGATTTTTCAATCTCACGGAAAATGTAGGATTATGCAGAATTGTTTGATAGTGACCGTAAGGACAACGAACAGCCTAGCGGGCGCTTTGCCACTATAAAAGAAAAGAAGAATCCCCCAACTGTGTTACACCACAGTTGGGGGATTCAATTCTTTGTCCACATGGACTTATTACTGCCTTTTGCTATTCTCCCGGAAGCTGGTCGATCAGTTTTTCTATCATCTGCTTTTTCACATAAACGTCAAAGCTCAACATACAGATAAATGAAAAAAGCTGAAGAAATTCCTGATCCTTTTCCACATTCTCAAAAGTATGCTTCGAGGTATTATACTTATCTACAATATCCTTTGCCAGCTTATCTGCCTGGCTTTTTTCCAAACTGAACACTTCGTTGTAAATCGTTTCTATGCTAAATTTCTGGTCATTCTGAAAATATTTTTCCGTAATAGGGTTCATCAATGCCTGAATATCTGTGATAGAAAGAATTCCTTTAAAATAATAGATGAAAATCATTACCAGCAAATGTTCCTTGGAATATTTCTTTTTCACCGGGGGCGGAAGCAGCTTATTCTTAGCATAATTATTAATCATGGTCTTAGTCAATATCTTATCCTCCGGATGACGCTTCGAAGAAGACAGGCGAGTATCCATAAAAGTTGTCACCTGATCCATATATAAGTCAATGTTCGGAATATCCTCCGGCTTAATATGCTCAATACGGGACAGGCTGTTCAAAATACTTTTGAGCATATCTTTGGTATCTATCTTCATTTTGTCCACCTCTCGTTCATATCTGATTTTCTTCCGGCCACATAGCCCAATCCGGCGCCCATACGTCTGAAAAGCAAAACTTTCCTCCGATACATCACATTATATAGTTTTGAAAACCATATGACAAGCCTTTTTTATCAAAACTGTGTCCACTCCCCGACGAACCGCAATGAAAACATTAAATCGTTACCCCTGGCACGCAGCCCCTATAACCTCCACGCACCCTTCTATCCCCAGCTTTCCGCTGTCGAGCATCAAATGATACTCTGATTTGTCATCCCACTTTTTTCCGGTATTCGCGCTGTAGAAATTCCCCCGGCGTTTGTCGCATCGGCGCAGTATCCCATCTACATGCTCTTTGGCATCGTGATAAATGGTCACTGCGCGCTTTGTACGAAAATCTCTATCGGCATGGATGTAAACTTTCAGCACATCTTTCCGCTCTTTCAGCACCCATCCGGCACACCGCCCCACGATGACGCAGCTTCCCTGATTTGCTAAATTCCATATAATTTTGGCTTCTTCCAGATAAAGCTGGTTTTCTTCGCTCAGCCCGCAGCTCTCTCCTGCCGCCAGCTTCGCTGCCAGGGCGATGGTATAGAGGAAGCTCCCTGTCGTCGCCTCCTCCATATGCACAATCTGTTCCGGCGTAGTTCCCCGTGCCTGCGCCGCCCTCTCCAGGATTTCCCTTCCATAACAGGGAATCCCTAATTTCGCTGCCAGCCGTTCTCCGATTTCACTTCCTCCGCTGGCATACTCTCTTTCTATCGCAATAATCTTATACATCACACCGCCTCCGCTTTCTCAAACTGACTGTTGTACAGGTTTTCATAGAAGCCATTCTGAGCCAGCAGCTCTTCATGGGTTCCCTGCTCAATGATATCTCCATCTTTCATAACCAGAATCAAATCCGAGTCTTTAATCGTGGACAGCCTGTGGGCAATCACGAAACTGGTTCTGCCTTTCATCAGGTTATTCATAGCCTTCTGAATCTGTATTTCAGTCCTGGTATCGACCGAAGATGTTGCCTCGTCAAGAATCAATATCTTATTATCCGCCAGGATAGCCCGGGCAATAGTCAAAAGCTGCTTCTGCCCCTGAGAAATGTTGCTCGTCTCCTCATTCAGCACCATCTGGTAACCGCCGGGCTGCGCCATGATAAACCTATGAGCGTGCGCCGCTTTCGCCGCTGCGATAACCTCCTCGTCGGTAGCGTCCAGCCGCCCATAGCGGATATTTTCCATAATCGTGCCATGAAAAAGCCAGGTATCCTGGAGCACCATGCCAAACAGTTTCCGCAGCTCGCTTCTATCGTATTCCTTAATGTTGTGCCCATCCACCCGGATACACCCGGAATTTACATCATAGAAACGCATCAGCAGCTTCACCATCGTCGTTTTTCCTGCACCGGTAGGCCCTACTATCGCCACCGTCTGTCCTGCGCCCACCTCAGACGAAAAATCATGAATGATAATCTTATCCGGCTGATACCCAAACGCCACATGCTCGAAGCTCACCGCACCCTGGGATGTCTCAACATCCATTTCACGTACCGTCTCCTGCTGCTCTTCCTTTTCCTCCAGGAACTCAAACACACGCTCAGAAGCTGCCGCGGAGGACTGGAGCATGTTCGTCACCTGGGCAATCTGCTGAATCGGCTGCGTAAAGTTTCGGATATACTGGAAAAAGGACTGGATATCTCCTACTTCAATCGCTCCCCGAATCGTCATATAACCGCCCAGAATTGCCACCATCACATAACCGATGTTTCCGACAAACTGCATCACCGGCATCATAATTCCCGAGAAGAACTGGGACTTCCAGCCAGATTCGTAGAGATGATTGTTCGTTTCCTCAAAGACCCTGACTACGTCCTCCTCTTTATTAAATACCTTCACTACATTGTGGCCGCTGTAGACTTCTTCTACCTGCCCATTCACTTCACCCAGATATCTCTGCTGATCCTTGAAATATTTCTGGGAATGTTTCATCACTGTCCCGATAATTCCCATAGAAATAGGGAGGATTAACAGCGCCGCCAGCGTCATCCATACATTAATAGAAAGCATCATCACCAGCACGCCGATCAGCGTCGTTACAGAAGTAACCAGCTGTGTCAAACTCTGGTTCAGGCTCTGCTGCAGCGTATCCACATCATTCGTCACCCGCGAAAGCACTTCTCCATGCGTCCGGCTTTCATAATAATCCAGCGGAATCCTGTTGATTTTCCTGGAGATGTCCCGCCGCAGGCTATAGGTCATATCATTGGAAACTCCTGTCATGATAATTCCCTGGATAAAACTGAACAGCGCGCTCACTGCATACAACCCCATAGCCATCAGCAGGATTTCCCCAATCTTCCCGAAATTAATCCCGCCAGCCCCCTGAATCTTTGCCACCAGCCCGTTAAACAGCTCCGTCGTCGCCCTTCCCAGGATTTTCGGCCCTACAATATTAAAGACCGTCCCGCCCACGGCAAAAAGGATAACCCCAAACAACCTGATTTTATACCGGCTCATATAGCGCAGCAGCTTTCCCATCGAGCCTTTAAAGTCTTTCGCCTTTTCTCCGGCCATCCGGCCGCCATGCCCCATAGGGCCTCTTACCCTTCTTCCACTATCACTCATTGGCCAATTCCTCCTCTGACAGCTGAGACATGGCAATCTGCCTGTATACATCGCATGTCTGCATCAATTCTTTGTGAGTTCCCTGTCCCGCCACACATCCGTTATCGAGCACGATGATATTGTCCGCATGGAGGATGGTGCTGATACGCTGCGCTACAATCAGGGTCGTTGCATCCTGCGTCTCCTGCTTCAAAGCCCGCCGCAGCACTACGTCCGTTTTGTAATCCAGCGCGGAAAAACTGTCGTCAAAAATATAAATCTCCGGTTCTTTCGCAACCGCTCTGGCGATAGAAAGCCTCTGCTTCTGCCCGCCCGACACATTTGTGCCGCCCTGGGCAATCGGAGAATCCACACCTTCCGGCTTTTCACTGATAAACTCCCATGCCTGTGCAATCTCTGCCGCACGCTTTATCTGTTCTTCTGTCGCATCTGTACGCC
Organism: Hominisplanchenecus murintestinalis; assembly: GCF_943193015.1. Taxonomy (NCBI): domain Bacteria; kingdom Bacillati; phylum Bacillota; class Clostridia; order Lachnospirales; family Lachnospiraceae; genus Hominisplanchenecus; species Hominisplanchenecus murintestinalis. The sequence continues at coordinate 14,805 of NZ_CALPCM010000019.1, read as the reverse complement.
CGTAACGCAGATTTGAGTCAATCGTTCCCGAAAAGAGAACCCCCTTCTGCGGTACATATCCCAGCTTCCCGCGCAAATCCTTCAATTCCATTTCCCGCACATCCACTCCATCTACCCGGATGGAACCTTCTGTCACGTCAAAAAGCCGCGGAATCAAATTCACCAGTGTGCTCTTTCCACTTCCTGTACTGCCGATAAACGCCACAGTCTGCCCTTTCCCGGCCGTAAAAGATATGTCGTTTAAAACGTTCTCTTCTGCTCCAGGGTACGCAAAGCTTACGTGTTCAAACTCTACCAGCCCTTTCACATCTGCATCTCCGTGCTTCGCGGTCTCCGGGTCATGGATAGATACCTCTGTACGCAGTATTTCATCAATACGCTTCGCAGACACATTTGCCCTTGGAATCATAATAGACATCATCGTTATCATCAAGAATGACATAATAATCTGCATCGCATACTGGATGAACGCCATCATATTTCCTACCTGCATCGTCCCGCTGTCAACCGCATACGCACCATTGTATACAATCAGCACACTGATTCCATTCATAATTAACATCATCAACGGCATCATAAATGTCATGACACGGTTTACAAACAGGTTTGTCTTTGTAAGTCTCCGGTTCGCCTCCTCAAAACGCTCCTCTTCATGCTTTTCCGTACTGAAAGCCCGGATTACCATGATTCCGGTCAGCGTCTCCCTTGTCACCAGATTCAGCTTATCAATCAGGTTCTGCAGAAGGGTAAATTTCGGCATCGCCACGCCAAAGAGCACCGCTACCACCAACAGAATCAGTCCCACCGCCAGGGCCAATATCCAGGTCATCGACATATCTGTCTGAAATACCTTTATCACGCCGCCCACGCCAAGGATCGGCGCATAGAGCACGATTCGGAAAATCATAGTCGCCAGCATCTGAATCTGCTGGATATCATTCGTGCTCCGGGTAATCAAAGATGCCGTGGAAAATTTGTTCAGCTCCGCCCCTGAGAAAGAAATCACTTTCCGGTATACCTGATTTCTCAGGTTCCTTCCCATATAAGATGCCACACGGCTGGATAGAAATGTGACCGTAACTGCTGCAAGCATGATGAGAAGCGCCATTCCAAGCATCTTCAACCCTGACATCACCAGATAATCCGTCTGCATTTTATCCAAATCCCTGCCCATCTGTGCGTACTCATTCTGCAGATAGCCTACTGCCGATTGCGTAACAATGGATTCCGGCATTTCTTCAAACTTATCTGCCTGCTCGGCAAGCATCTGCTGCCGCTGCTCCTCCGGCATCTTTCCCAGAGCTTCAAACATATCTGCGTCTTCCGAAAGCCCCATCTGCGTCCTGGCATCTGCCGCCTCTTCGCTCTCCCCGGACAATCCGGAAACAGCCAGCATCGGGACACCGAATATCTGATTTAACCTCTCCCTGCGTTCTGCATCCGTCTTATTCCGCACATAAATTCCGGATTCCAGCGTGTAGCTTTCCTCTACATACGCCCGCTCTTCGCTGTCCATAAAAAGAAACAGCCTCTCCATAGAACTTTTCCGGATTTCATCCGGCACTCCGTCCTCTATCCCTTTCTGCTGGATTCCTACATTAACGATTTTTGATGTGTAATCGGGCAGCGCCAAATCACAGCTTGCCTGTAGGAACAGCAAAGCGATAATCAGCACAATATAGTACCATTTATCCTTCACATATCGAAACATTTTCAGCATTTATCCTTTATTCCCTCCATTTCCATGCCAATCTGTCCGCTCTGGACATCTGCCATATTTTCTATAATCTGTATCAGGAAACGCCTTAGCAGGCATTCTTCTGTCTCATTAAATCCGCGAAACAAAAGTTTGTCATTCTGCTCAAAGATTCCCTGTATGTCTTCCAGCATCTTTTCCCCTTTCGGGCTCAGCGAAATCCTGCTTATACGCTGATCCTTTCCGTCCGCGGCGCGTACCACCAGGCCCGCATTCTCCAGACGCCGGATAGATACCGCCACACTGGGCGGCTTTACATGAAGTTCTCTGGCGATTTCCCTCTGGCTCATTCCTCCCCGTCTTGCAAGAAGATTCAGCATCGGCATCTGCCCCGGATGCATCCCTTTTGCCGTAAGCTGCTCATAATTCATTGCAAAATACATATGAGAAGCCTTTAAAAGCAGAGCCTGGAGATTGTCGCCGCATATTCCGCAAAACCTGCCATCCTTCATAACATCACCTCACTTTAATTAATCGGCTAACTTATATTACGTCCATTTCCACAAGATTTCAACCTTATTTTTCCTTTTTAATACTTATTTTATAAAGTTTTTACCAAAATATTCGTTAAATATCTAATTTTTATATTCTCCCATAGGCCCATCCTGGTATAAAAAACTATCCGAATAACTTTGACCTCACAAATGATTTCTATAACAATTCCTTATAAAGACAGAACCGGAAATGGCCTGCACCATTTCCGGTCCTGTCTTTATAGATATCTAATGATATTACACTGCCTTTACAGTAATCTTGCTGCCCGCTCCCTTACTCCGGAACAGACTCTTATAAGAAGATACTTTTGAGGACGGTACGCTGAACGTCGCCGTTGCTTTTATACCTGAAAATACTTTCTTTCCTACATTCCCTGTCGTCAGCTTGCTGGATTTCACGATAAATGTTTTCAGCTTCGGCGTTTTATAAAACGCCAGCTTTCCGATATGCGATAAGTCCGGTGAGGAAATACTCATTTTCGTCAAATTTGAACAGTAACGGAACGCCCCTGTACCAATCGTTGTCAGCTCTGCCGACGAAAGCAGCACGCTCTTAATTGCCCGGCATCTCATGAATACCCCCTGTCCGACAAACTCTGCCGATGGAAGCGTAATCCTGTTCGTCGTACCCCCAAGAGTCACAAGCTTCGTACAGTCGCGGAAGGCATTCTTATAGATTTTCACCACGCCTTTGCATCCGCTGACTTTTTTCAGCTTTGAACACCCATAAAATGCCGCTCTGTTAATCACCGTCACGGTTTGCGGTACTGTAACTTTCGTCAAGTTGCTGTTTTTATAAAACGCCTTAACTGCAATAGCCGTTACTTCGTATCTATAGCCATCTATCTCTACCTCGGAAGGCATCGTAACTGTCGCGGCAGACGTGTTTACCGTCCCCTGATAAGAAACCTTCAGCCCTGCCGCCGTTACCTTATAAATCCCCTCTGTCTTGCTGTCTGTCAGCACAGTTCCTTTTGCCGGGGCGGTAAAGCTCGCTTTCATCAAAGAAAGCCCTTTCAGATACGGATACCCGTCATTCTGTGCCGCATTGATTGCCCACACTCCGGTAAAATCAAAGTTTTTAAAGCTGGCTGCCGTCTTTGCCTGTGCTGCACTTAAAGCGGTCGCCGTCCCTGAAACACGACTGTCTGATACAAACGCATACTCCCCTGTCGCGCTGAAATAATAACAGTCTGAAAGCGTGCAGTAGCCTGTTCCTTCCCCGTTGGACGCTTTGTCAATGATTCCTTTTGTAGCGCTTCCATATATCTGGGCGCCAAAGCATTTGCTAATGAGGACATTTCCAGACACGCTTGTTATTTCTCCTGCGATATTTCCGCCGTCCTTCATGCGCCCAAGATTATAGCAATTTTCAACCTTCACTGCCTGGGATGCACTGGCCGTCCCCGGAACTTGAATATGTCCCGCCAGTCCTCCTGAATAACTGCTGATAGAATCAATCAATCCTGCATTATAGCTCTGTGTCAGTGCTATTTTGGCATCATATGCGCTTACAGAATCCTGCAGATATATATAACCGGCTACACCGCCTATCCGGCTTGTTCCCTTCACCGTACCGGAATTCGCCATGCCTGCAATATCAACCCCCGCGCCTGCTGTGGTACTGTCACACCGCAGATATCCAATAATACCGCCGACACCATTCACTCCTGTGATATTTCCTGTATTCGTGCAGGTACTCATTCCCATCTGCCCATTCAGGCTGTATGCGCTTCCGACAATTCCCCCGGCGACGCTATTGCTGCTGACTGTGCCATAATTTGCACATTTTGTATAAGAAGAAGCAGCTCCTGCTCCATTTTCACCAATAACCCCTCCGGCAGTTCCTGCACTTGAGCTTACTGCTGCATAGTTCACTGCACTGCTTACCATATTTTTGCCGGATATATCCCTTCCGGCAATGCCCCCAACTACACCTGCGCCCGCCACAGTACCTGTCACATATACATTATGAATCTCGCACGCTGCCGTTCCCTGGGCATCCAAAGTAACTGCAAGCGCTCCTCCATTTCCTGCGGCCCGGATATTCACATCTACCAGCGCCAGATTCCGTATAGTTCCTCCTGCCATACGTTCGATGAGCGGAACCTTAAGTCCTTTTATCGCATATCCGTTCCCATCCAGGATACCGGAAAATTCTGCGATACTGCTCCAGGAAGCCTCCCCTGATAAATCAATATCATTCATTAAAATATATTTCCCTGTGCCATCCGGTGCCGGCAGCGCCGCTGTCCTGCTCACTGCTCCGCCCTCTACTTCCGGTTCTGTCTGCTCCTCAGTCTCCGGCTCACTTTCGGACTCTGACTCGCTTTCCGTAGTTGACTCGCTCTCGGACTCTGTTTCGCTTTCCGTTTCTTTTTCATCCGTATCCGGTGTTTCCGGCTTCACAGTTTCTCCTGTTACCAGCTTTTTCAGTTCTGCCGCCGTAGTGATTGCCGTATATCCCTCCGGCACCTGCGTCTGATGCTGCACCGCCTCCGGAAATGCCGCTTGCGCCTCCGCCTTGTACGCTGAATGAGATGCGACTGCGAACATCATCAAAAACGTAAACACTATACGAGTTACATGTCTCTTTTGTCCAGTCATAAATACCTCCTTACGTTTTGTTACATATTTGTTAATTAATTGTATCATATCATTGTAGTGTGAGGGAAATGTGTGTAACAATTATATATTTCGGCAAAATAAGAGAGCCGGCTCAGCAGCTCTCTTATCTATATCTCTCTAACGCTCTTCCATCGGTACATACTCTGCCTCATCCATCACGCTCTTATAGGCAGGACGAATGATTTTGTCCACATTTATCAACTCCTCAATGCGGTGCGCGCTCCATCCTACAATTCTGGCAATTGCAAACATCGGCGTAAACAGTTCTTCCGGTATATCCAGCATACTGTAAACAAATCCACTGTAGAAATCCACATTCGCGCTGACTCCTTTATAGATTTTCCTCTCCTCCATGATGACCTTCGGCCCTAAGCGCTCAATCATAGAATAAAGTGCAAAGTCTTTTTCCCTGTGCTTTTCTTCTGAAAGCTCTTTGACAAATGTCTTAAATACCTCCGCCCTCGGGTCGGACGCAGAATAGATTGCATGTCCCATACCGTAAATCAGGCCTTTTTTATCAAAAGCTTCTTTATGAAGCAATTTCTTTAAGTATTCCTCCACCTGGGCTTCATCTGTGGTATCTTTGACATTTTTCTTCAAATCCTGAATCATCTCCACGACCTTGATATTCGCGCCGCCATGCTTCGGTCCTTTCAATGAAGAAAGCGCAGATGCGATAGCCGCATAAGTATCCGTTCCGGAGGAGGTTACCACATGGGTAGTAAATGTAGAGTTATTACCGCCGCCATGTTCCATATGGAGAATCAGAGCCATATCCAGTACATGCGCCTCCACCTCTGTATACTTCATATCCGGCCTGAGCATACGCAGGAAATTCTCTGCTGTAGACAGCTTTGGATCCGGACGATGAATATACATGCTTTCATCACGCTCATAATGATTATACGCATGGTAGCTGTAAACCGCCAGCATCGGCATGGTGCTAATCAGCATCATACACTGGCGAAGCACATTTTCAATTGAAATATCCGCCGCCTGCGGGTCATAGGACGCCAGCGTCAGGATACATTTTGACAGGGAATTCATGATGTCGCGGCTTGGCGCTTTCATGATTACGTCCCTGGTAAAATTCGTAGGCAGTTTCCTGCAGTAAGCGAGAGCCTTTCGGAATTCTTTTAACTCTTCCTCACTGGGAAGCTTACTGAAAAGCAAAAGATATGCCACTTCTTCAAATCCATACCTGTGTCCCTCGACTTCTCCCCGGATTAAATCCTGAATGCTGTATCCCCGGTAGTAGAGACGTCCGTCACATGGCTTCTTCTGCCCATCCACCACTTCAAATGCTTCAATTTTCGATACCTTTGTAAGACCGGCCAGCACGCCGTTTCCGTTCTTATCACGAAGCCCCCGCTGGACGTCATATTTTCCATACAACTCCAGGTCAATCTTTCCGTTATCTACGCAGGTGCGGGCCATCTCCCCTATGTGCTCTAAATATTCTTTATGTCTCATAATACATCTACCATACCTTTCTTTGATTGGCCGGACTACAGTAACCATTTCACATTCCAATCATTCCGATTGTCTATTTTTTAACCATATGTCTGTAAATTATACATGAATCACTTTCCAGAAACAATAAACAAATTATGAACTTTTTAGGAAAAAAGTTATATTGCTTTTTCCCGCAGAAGAGATTATACTAAAATCCAAAAGAAAACCAGGAGGTATTTCATGAAAAAAACAAAACGTATCCTTGCGATAATCGGAATTATTATCCTGGCCGGAATGTACCTGTCTACCCTCGTGTTCGCCCTGATGAAACACGAAAATGCTTCTGACATGCTGATGGCCTCCATTGCATGTACCATTATCGTTCCTGTGTTCCTCTATGGCTATGTACTGATGTACCGGGTTTTAAACCGAAACAAGATACAGCCGCCGGAGGAATAAAACAGCATAAGAAAAGGAGACACCCTCAAGTGCCTCCTTTTCTCTCTATAGCATATTCCTAGTTGCATTTAAGAAAGCGCCTCCTGGGGCTGCTCCTCCTGGCTGTTGAACAGCTTGCTGAAAATTTTCGGCAGCTTCACATCTCTCTGATAAGTCACAAGCATTTTCCCTTCATCCAGGCACGGTATCACTCTCTTCGGTTCTTCAAACAGACGATTTGTAATTCCCACTCCACGGTTGATTTTCTTGCAGAAAATAATGCGGTGTCCTTTCTTTGAATAATTAATCTCCCGGTCATAATCTGTCAGATATCCCGGGCTGAGGTGATTCAGTGTAATCTGGCGGTAAAAATCTGCCAGCAGACTCTTCTTATGCCCTTTCATCCATTCCAAATCCCCATCCAGTATCCTCCGGCACTCTTCCCCTGAAATCTTCAGGATGCTTTTAAAGTACATCCCGTTCTGTATGTATTTTTTCTCCAGGTAAACCTGCTCTTCATCGCCGTTCTTCATGCACAGAGAATAGTCTGCCTGTGAATCCTGTGACTCATTTCCGATGAATTTCAGTTTACGCAATGTGATTCTTTCTGTCTGATATGATTGTCCTTCATCCAGCATCCTCTGTTTCAGCTGCTGATATCTTCCTACCGTAATGGTATTTCTTTCCTCATAATAAGTTGTGTATTTCATGTGATACCCCCATTTCCTTCTGTACATCCATACTAACTGCCATATATGCTTTTCCCCCTCAACTTATGCATATATTGGAATTTCATTTTACAGCGACAGTATATCCCCCATTTATGAATATCGGGTGACAAACTTCTGAAAACTTTCTTAAATTGCACTTTGCAGCATTGACAAGATTTCCATTCCCTGAATTGACAGGGCGCCTTCTCCCCATGTATACTAAAAAAAATGTGATTGCAAAGGAGATTCCCATGATTGACACGATTATCTTTGACATCGGACGGGTACTTGTCAAATTTGACTGGCAGGAATATATCGCCAGTTTCCATTTTCCAAAAGAAACCGCAGATATCTTAGGGCGGGCCGTATTTTTAAACTCTGCCTGGCCTGAATATGACAGGAGCGCGCTTCCCGATGAGGAAATTCTCACCCGTCTTTGCCTGGCAGCACCCGGATACGAAAAAGAAATCCGGCTGGTCTTTGATAATTTTCCTTCCAGCCTTTCCCTGCTCTCTCACGCCGTCCCCTGGATTACATCCCTGAAAAAGCGTGGCTTCCATATTTACTATCTCTCTAATTATGCAGAAACCACCCGACGGAAAAACCCGGATGCCCTGGCTTTTATCCCCCTGTGTGACGGCGGGCTGATGTCCTGTGACATAAAACATATCAAACCGGAGCCGGAGATATACCAGGCGCTGCTCACCCGTTTCCAGATTAACCCGGAAAACGCTGTTTTCATTGATGATTCCATGCCAAATCTGGAAGCTGCCAAAGAGTTCTGTCTGCATACTATCTTATTCGAAAACTATCCAAGTGCTTCTGCACAGCTTGAACGCCTGCTGGCTCCTCCGGATGCCTGTTGATACACGGCGTATGCCAAAGCAGCCGGCCATAGCTGAAACGCCATGACCGGCCGCCCGTTTCCAGTTCCTATGTTATTTTTCTGCGTTCGTTTCGCCGCTCGTCTCTTCCTGGGAGGCCATCGGTGTAATAACGATATTTTCGCCAGAAATTTCCGTCTTTCTCTTAACGATATCCTCAATCTGGGCTCTCTGTGCATCTGTCACACCCACCTGGCTGATAACCACATCTACAGTACCGTCTGTAATACTTACCACTGCATCCGCAAAACCTTTAGATTCCAACAACAGCTCTGCCGCCGCTTCCTTTTCAGCGATTTCTGTCATCTGATTCATACTGTTTAAGGCATCCTGCTTCTGTTCTTCTGCTATGTTTACATTATTGATGATTTCCAGCAGCGTTTCTTTGTTTTTTGCACGGACCTGTTCTCTCGAGAGCCTGGCCTCGGCCGCAAACCCGGAACTTCCCGGAACGCTGGTAAGTACCGCCTCACCCGGCGTATCAGTTATCTGTCCTTCTGCAGAGCCGTCTGCCGACAAATCTGCCGCCGTACCGTCTGTGGCTGCAGAAGCATTCTGTGCCGCCGCCGCATTTTCTGCCGCTGCCGCGTCTTCCATACTGAAACTGTCATCCGTAAAGTCCATATCCAGGCTGTCAATGTCAATCAGGGCGCTGTCATTCCCGGTTTCCGTAGACAGTTCCGTCTCCTTCTTCACACTGTTCTCGTCAGCCGCCGTACCGGACACCTCCGTCCCCAGTTTTGAACCTGAGTAATTCAGGTAACCTGCTACGGCAATCATAACTGCCAGTGCTGTGATGATGATTTGATTTTTCTTAAAGATTTTTTTCACGTTTCCCCCTCCTAATTCATCTTCATTACTTTGATTTTATGCGCTTCCACTCCGAATAATGCCATAACTGCCTCTGTAATATTCTGAACTACCTGAGAATTATCTCCGCCCTCCGCCACTACAAGGATTCCCTGTATCTGCGGCTCCATTTCTTCTATTACATAGGGCACCCGGCCTCCGTTTCCATCTTGTGTGTACACCGTGGACTCTTCCTGAACTTTTTCCACGGAACTCCTGTTTCCATCATCGCCCTCCTCTGTAGTGCTTCTATCTGTCACGGGCGTATCTTTCTCCACAATTTTTTCTCCGCTGGATTTTCTCATAATCATGACTTTGACTTTCCCTACTCCCGCCACATGCCCCAGGGCAGTTTCCAACCGCTCCTCCAGCGCGTCCACCCCCTCCTTTTGCCGGGATTCTGTCTGCAGGGCATCTGCGGTTTCTGTCTCCTCTTTCCCGGGCACAGGCATTGCTATGACCAGAAGCAGGATTCCCGTCAGCACCAGAATCAGCCATTGACTCTTATCTATATGCTTTAGTTTTTGCCGGAGATTCCCGATTCCCTTTTCCATAAGCTACTCCTGTATACTGATATTTATATGTCCTGCTGAAATATGATAGACTTCCAGAAGCTCATTTTTTATATCCGAGGCTTTTTTTTCAAAATCTTCCTCCTCCCCGGAAATTTGCAGATCTGCCCCGGAAATTCCCCGGATTCCCTCTGCATTCTCTGAAAACTGCAGCTCAACCTTCACTGGTTCCATCCCGTACGCCCGCACTACATCCTCCACCTGCCTTTTCAGCTCTTTCCGATACGCTTCATTGATTTTATCCTCACGCAGCTCTTCGATGCCCTGCCCTGTGATGCGCATATCCTCTGCCTGTTCCCTCAGGCTTCCCAGCCTCCATGCCTGCTCAAAGCTTTCCGACAGGTTCGCCATATCCGCCAAAGGTCCCAGAACCATCACGATAAGCAGCAGCCCTCCGAAAAAGCGGACATATTTTTTAAAGTTCTCCCCCGGAAGCGCCTGCAGAAAAATATTAAACAGACAAAGATAACACACGATATTTCGAATCCAGCCGTAAACCGCTTCCATTTTTCACCTCCCGATTCCCTTTTTTCAGCCTAAAAGATACTATTCAGCTGCCAATTGATGCCGCCGCCATAGCGATGGAAATAAAGAACAACGCGCCTACCATCAACAGTACTTTCATCAGCAGTCCCAGCCCTTCTCCTACACTGCCCACACAGTCTACCATACGCCTGTCCGAAACCGGCTGTGCAATTGCCGCCAGCAGCCGGTAAAATACCGCTCCAAAACCCAGTTTCAAAAGCGGCACCAGACACAGCAGCGCCAGAAAAATCATTCCTGCTGCCCCCACCGCATTTTTAATCAGCACTGCCGAACCCAGAACTACCTCTGTCACTCCACTAAATACATTTCCAATCCCCGGTACCGCTCCGGCTGTTTTCGTAAGCACGGCTGTTTTCAGGGAATCTACAGCCGGAAGGATCAAACGCTGTATAGTCTGAAATCCAAGCGCGGCTGCCATGAGTGTCTTTAACATCCATTCCACAAATGTTTTCAGAATTTCCGCCAGTTTTGACAGATAGTCTTCTTTCGTAAGATGATTTACCATACAAAACAGCACGTACAGATTTACTGCCGGCATAACTGCGTATTTCAAAATCCACTGGATAATCAGGATTACGCCAAGCGTTACCTCATAGAATCCGGCTCCCGCCACAGATCCTGAAGCAAACACGGATGCCAGAAAGTAAGAAGGCATTAAAAGCTCCATAAAAGTAATCACGCGATCCAGCGCATCCATGGTTATCTGCTGCATCATCTGAAAGACCTGCATCAGCAGCGTAAACAAGCAGAGATACATCATATAAAAACCGGCAGACGCCGCCTGGCTCTTTTCAAATACACTTATAAAATTTGTAAACACCCCTGCTATCGTAAGCAGAAGCATGATCCGCACTGCCGTCCGGCGATTCCCGTCCACCTGGGATAACAGCGTGTCCTTCAAAAGCTGCCGGACGCCCTCCCCGGTCATCGGGACTTCTCCCTGAATCAGCTTTTTTACTGCATCCGTAAAGCGCACTCCGCCATTCTCCTGCAATTCCCGAAAAGAAGCATCAATTTCATCCAACTCCAGCTCGTCCAAAAATTCTTCCGTCAAGCCTCCGTCCGCTGCGCAAACCTTCACTTCCCACGTCCCCGCCAGAAGAAGTACCGCCATCCCAAAAATCACTGCAATCCTTTTCATACCCACCTCATGCCAAAAATCCGGCGATCGTATCCAGCAGCGCCAGGATTATGGGGGTGCTAATCGTCAGGATTGATATCTTCCCGAAAAACTCTATCTGCCCTGCAATTGCCAGATATCCCGCATCCCTGCACAGATTTGCCGAAAAGTCAGAAATATATGTGATACCCATAATTTTCATCAGGGAAGCCAGATAGGAATCCCCCAAATCCACATATTCCTTCAGCCCCGACAGTGTGTCCTTTAAATATGACAGCTTACTGACCGCATAGAAAAAAATCAGCAGGCAGACCGCCATACTAATAAATACCGTAAATGCCGGCTTGACCTCTTTTAAAAGCAGAGCCGTAAGGATTCCGGCTATTCCAAACATAGCTATTTTCAGCATACCTTCTCCTCCTTACAGTGAAAACAGGTTTTTCACGCTTTCAAACAACTGATTGATATAGGGAAGTATCCAGAAAAGCACTACCAGAAGCCCGGCCAGCCCGGTCAGGAATGCCGTTTCCTCTCTCCCGCTCTGCTTTAACACCTGGCTGAGCACAGAGACAAGAATCCCCACAGCCGCTATCTTAAAAATCAGATTTACACTCATGCCTTTCCCCTTCCTTATATCAGGCCGCCTTAAGCCTCTCACGAAATATTCAGAAAAAAATTAATGCCAAAAACAATCCTCCCATCAGCCCCAGGCAGCGGTACAATTTTGAATTTTTCCGGCACTCCTCCCTTGCCCGGACATATTCGTGAGTAAGCTGCTCCTTATAAAGCCCAATGGCCGCAAGCTGCATTTTTACATCCAGATACCCAAGCTGTTCTCCAAATCCTGTCAGCGCATCCAAATCCTTCCTGCACAGCGCCGTTCCTTTTAAATCTTCCTGCACGTGACGCATAAAAATCTCCCCCAGCGTGTCCCCCCGAAACTCGTCCATATGCTCTGCCATATGCTCCAGAAAACCAGAAAACGGTTCTGCCATGCGCCTTGCTCCATGACGGAACGCCTCTGCCAGCGCCGCGTTCGCATATCCGATTTCCCCTTCCAAAATCTCCAGCAGCTTCAATAATTCCCGCAGTTCACGGATACGCCGTTCCATTTCGTTTCCCGCAGAAAGCCCCATTGCCGTACAGCCGCAGACCACCAGCAATAAGCCAACAATTTTAAACATACAGTACCTGCCCGTTTCTGTCCAAAACGTTCCGGATTTTTCCTACGCCGCCTAAATTGTGAAGGACAATATAACATTCAAAAATCTTCTCTTCCACCAGTCTGCCAAGCATCGGCCTTCTCTGAATATCTTCTATGCCATTTCCATGAACTGTAGCTAAAATCCTACATCCACAGTTCACCGCTGTCTCAACCGCACGGATATCCTCCTCCCCTCCTATTTCATCTACGGCGATTACCTGTGGCGCCATGGAACGTATCAAAAGCATCATTCCTTCTGCTTTCGGACAGCAATCCAGCAAATCTGTACGCATTCCTAAGTCATTTTGGGGAATCCCTCTGTAAGCTCCTCCCAGCTCCGAGCGTTCATCTACCACGCCTACCGTACGTCCCCGGCAATGCTGCCCGCCGTTTGAAATCTGGCGTATCATATCCCGCAGCAGCGTGGTTTTCCCGCATCCCGGAGGCGAAATAATCAACGTATGCCGTACGCCTCCCCTGCCTGCCACATACGGCATCACCGCATCTGCACATCCTCGGACTTCATGGGCAATCCGCACGTTTATGCAGGAAATGTATTTCATACTCCTGATATGCCCGTCCTCCGACACTGCTTTTCCCACAACTCCCACACGATGCCCTCCTCCGATTGTCAAAAACCCCTGGCGCAGCTCTTCTTCGTATGCATACATTGAATAATTCGCCACATATTCCATCGTTTCTTCAATCTCCCGCTTCGACACCCTGAAGCTTTTCTCCGAATCAGATGTAAGACTCCCTGACAAAGTGACAAAATATTCCTTTCCGGCCGCGGACAGCACCAAGGGCTTCCCCGCCCGCAGCCTGATTTCCTGAAGCCTCCCGGAATCTATATTCACTTTTGATAATATGTTTCTAATATTTGTTGAGAATATCTTGATGAACTCGTCCTTTTCCTTCATGTCCTCACCTCTTTACACAATATATGTGCGGACATGCGGTTTATGACTTTAAGATACTAAGAATCTGATTTTTCTGCTGACTTCCTGAACACCTGCTTTTGGATAAATCCTCCCTAAAACACGCAAAGAACGGATATGCGACACCTTATTGTCTGCATATCCGTTCTTATTGTAAATGAAAAAACATAATTTATATATTTATAGTTGATATTCGCTTATGCAAAAATTCACTAAAGGATCTTTCTTTTCCTATGTAAATTTGCAACCTTATGCCTGTCGACATAAGATATTTGTAAATGAATTTAAGATTTCACTTCATGATCTGGTCTTTATAACCTTACTCAAATTATGATTTTTTAATGGTCGTGCCGAATCTCCTTTCTTCTATAATCTGAGGTTTACGGGTTACAGTCGAAAACAAAAGCCTACGGGGATGTGATGTAATTTGCCTTACTCCTCATCGCAGCCCTTTCATCTTCCGTTTTCTGCCAAATCTTTTGTGCACAATTATTTGACTCTTTCATTATACTTTTCTATCTTTTATTTGTCAACAGCTTTTTTAATTTCCAAAGATTATTTCTTCCACTCCAAACATCCGATTCAATTACCAAAGACAATTTGAATAGTATTTTTCTTTTCATTGCTACAGACACAGATTTTTAAAAGGATAAACAAATATGAAAAAAACGGAAAAATATGAAACAATACAAAGAAGCACTCTTTTACAGAGTGCTTCTTCAAGGACTTTTCAAAACAAAAACCTTTAACGTGCGTTAGAGGATTCGAACCCCCGACCTTTTGGTCCGTAGCCAAACGCTCTATCCAGCTGAGCTAAACGCACACTTCCTAACAACAAAAAGAATTCTATCATACTTTCCGGGAATTGTAAACCCCCTTTTTTAATTTCTACAATCAATTTACCAATGCTGCAAGTCGCCAGGACACGGGTTTCTATTTTTCGTCCATCCTGTCTCCAATCTTCACTTCCTTCCCCCGGAACGCAAACCCATACTTCCGTATCCGCTCCTCCGGGATTCCTTTCGCCCGCAGCGCGGCGGCATAATCCTTTTCTTCTATCTGCCTCAGCGCCGCCTGGACGGTGTCGGAAAGCTCCTTTTCCTCCTCCGTATCCTGCACTTTAAACTCTATGAGGATAGCGTCGTACTCTTTTTTCCTCGGCTCCAGCATTACGTCGTATCTCCCGAAGCCGCTTTCCCTGTTGGAAGTCA